>NZ_CEWDCG010000104.1:0-10240 GCF_982436375.1 Coprobacter sp.
AGAACGGACAATGAATTGTTCTATACTGACTTTAGGGAAGAAAACGGATGTTTTTCGCATTTTTATTTGCCGTTTAGAACATCTTTCGATACATAATTAAATAAATAGAATTCGATTTGTCAATAGATCGACAATTTTATCTTTTAATGTAATTGGTATTAATAGTGATAGGTTTTGACGTGTACCCGTCGAATCCGCTTTTTAGGATCTTATCTTCATCTTCGGTACTGTTACGGCAATGATTGGAGCTGATGAAGGTATTTCATGGATTTTTTTGTCGTTCCGTATTTGTCGAGTACCGGCATATTGATGTCTATCAGAATAATATGAGGCTTGTATTCTTGATAGAGTTTGACTGCTCCTTTATATTAATTGTATCGTTTCTTCGGCTGTTTTATAAATTTTTGTAGTTTTGTCAAGACTTGAAATGATAGAATGAAAAATGAATACACACATTGCCATATTTGCTTCCGGTTCGGGTACTAATGCAGAGAACATTATTCAATATTTTTCCAAATCGAAGAGTATTGAAGTTTCCCTTGTTGTTTCTAACAGGTCGGATGCTTATGTCCTTGAGCGTGCCCGGTTATTGAAAGTTCCTGAACTTATCATTACGAAAAAGGAGTTTTCTGAATCGGAGTATTATGTACTGACAAAACTTCGGGATTTTCATATCGATTTTATCGTTCTGGCCGGTTTTTTATTGCAGATCCCGAAGTATTTGATTCAGGCATATCCCGGTGCAATTATAAATATACATCCTGCGTTGTTACCTCGTTTCGGTGGGAAGGGTATGTATGGAGATCATGTTCATAAAGCTGTTGTCGATGCGGGAGAGAAAGAAAGCGGTATAACGATACATTATGTAAACGAACACTATGATTCAGGGGCTATTATTCATCAAGAAAAATGTGCGGTAGATCCGGCTGATACTTATGAAGATGTAGCTCGAAAAGTACACCGATTGGAGTATGAGTTTTATCCTCGGATAATCGAGGATATTGTCTCACGACTATGATTTTGAGGGGGTAATGAACCCTAATTCTTTTAAAACCGGAATTTTTTCGGATGCGGAAAGCATGATTTTATATGCTCCGAATTCTCGACGAAGTCCGTAATTCCCGCGTAAATTTTCGAATTGTTCAGGTGCAGAACGCAAATTGGTTGTGTCGGTTCGGGGATCGTATGACGCGATTACGGCATTCGTTATCGGATCTCCCGAACATACATTTAGATCTATTTCCGGAAAAGGGGCTGGCGGAGGTGTTATTTTTGAGGTGTCGATCTCGATCCCGAGTATTCGGGATATTTCCCGAACCATAGCCCGGGAGGCATTCGATTTTCCGTCGGCTGAGTAGCCGGCAATATGAGGTGTCGCGATAAAGGCGCTCTCAAGTAATTCAGGAAGTATATCCGGTTCGTTTTCCCAACAATCGATGATTATATCCGATATTTCTTTCTTTTGATATGCGGTTAATAAGGCTTTATTATCGACAACTTCTCCTCGGGAAGAATTGATGATAACGGGTTGCTTTCTCAACTTTTTGAAAAAGCTATTGTCGGCCAGATGAAAACTTCGGTATATCCCCGTGCGATTAAGCGGTGTATGAAAAGTGATAAAATCGCATTCTTCGGCAATCGTGTCTAAAGAAACGAAAGTATCGTTTTGTTCCGTATTTGCCCGAGGCGGATCATTGAGCAAAACAGTCATCCCGATAGTTCGGCAATGGTGAGCGACTATCGAACCGACATGACCGACACCGACTATTCCGATCTTTTTCCCTTTGAGCGAATAATTGTTTTGTTCTGCATGCAGAAGCAAAGATGCTAATATATATTGCCCGACCGATGAGGCGTTGCATCCCGGCGCATTCTTCCATTCGATATCGTTTTGTTTGCAATATTCGGTATCGATGTGGTCGAATCCGATTGTTGCCGTACCGATAAATTTGCAACGGCTTCCTGAAAGAAGATTTTCATTGCAGCGTGTACGAGTGCGTATGATCAAAATATCAGTATCCTTTACTTGATCTTTTGTTATCTCCGAAGGGGGTAAATATCTAACGTTTGCATACGGTTCGAGAATACCTTTGATGAAAGGTATTTTATTATCGATAATAATATTGATATTCTTTTTCATATCTACGGGAAATGGTACAAAATTAACTCTTTTTTCGGTATGTATTCGGTAAAGGGCGTTAAACCGTATTTATTTGTCCGAAAGATTGTTCGTTTATGAAACAATTGTTATGTTTGTAGACTTAACTATACAATAACAGACTCGATATGACTTTTAGTGAAAAAAGTAACCGGATATTTTGGAATGCCACATTGGCTTATCACAATATAGATGACGTGGATGCTGAGATTCAGAATCCTTTTGAAGAAAAAACAATCGATTATTATTTATATCTGAAAAATTGGATCGATGCCGTCCAGTGGCATTTGGAAGATATTATTCGCAATCCGGCTATCGATCCCTCAGAAGCGTTGCAGATAAAACGCCGTATTGACAAGTCGAATCAGGATCGTACCGATTTGGTCGAATTGATAGACAGTTATTTCTGGGATAAGTATAAGAATGTAAAGGTGGAAGCAGATGCAAAGATCAATACCGAAAGTCCTGCATGGGCAATAGATCGACTTTCTATTCTGGCCCTTAAGATTTATCATATGCAGCAGGAGGTAGAACGCCGTGACGCTTCTCCGGAACATATAGAAAAGTGCCGTGAAAAATTGCGGGTGTTGCTTGAGCAACGAATCGATTTGTCTTCTGCGATAGATCAGCTTTTACTTGATATTGAGTCGGGGAAGAAATATATGAAAGTATATAAGCAAATGAAAATGTATAATGATCCGGCCCTGAATCCGGTGCTATATGGTAAAAAATAATTGTTCTGTGATTTTCCCCCGACCATTAAGAAATATCTTGATTATTCGGCTTTCCGCATTGGGAGATGTTGCGATGACTATTCCGGTGGTTTACTCGTTGTGTGAAGCTTATCCCGATGTGAATTTTACAATGCTGACTACTCCTGTGGTATCTCGGATATTCATAAACCGACCGGATAATTTAAAGATTTATCCGGCTGAAATTCGGGGACGGCATAAGGGGATAAAAGGTATTTATGTACTATATAAAGAGCTTCGGGCGTTATCTTTTGACGGGATAGCTGATCTTCATAATGTTTTGCGTTCACGTTTATTGTGCGCATTATTGCGTCTTTCAGGTGTGAAAAGTATTCATATAAATAAGGGGCGAATTGCTAAATGTGAAATTACGGCGCGTCGACATAAAAAGTTGCGGCAATTACCTACATCCTTTCATCGTTATACGGATGTGTTCAGAAAACTCGGCTTTTCTTTTCCTGAAAATTTCGTTTCGATTTATGGAAAGCAAAAAGCCGCTTTACCGGAAATCTTATTATCGGAGATCTCTTCTGAGATGCACTGTATAGGTGTGGCGCCATTTGCAAAACATCAAGGAAAGATATATCCGGAAAAGAAGATGGAACAACTAATATCGATGTTGGCAAAAACGGGAGAATATAAAATATTTCTTTTCGGCGGAGGGGAAAAAGAGTCTTTGGTTTTAAACCGATGGGCATCTGATTTTCCGGATAAGGTTGTTTCTTTAACGGATATGAAACTGGGTTTCTCCGGAGAATTGGCCTTGATGAGTCATTTGAAATTGTTGGTTTCGATGGATTCTGCAAATATGCATTTGGCTTCTTTAGTCGGACTTCCGGTTATATCTGTTTGGGGTGCGACTCATCCCTATGCGGGTTTTTTAGGGTGGAGACAATCTCTGGATAATGTTGTTCAGCTCGATTTACCCTGTCGTCCATGCTCGATATTTGGAAATCGTCCTTGTTGGCGGAATGATTATGCTTGTTTAAATGAAATTTCTCCTGAAGAGATAGCGGATAAGATAAAAAAGGAAATATATGCCCAAAAATAGTTTTGTAAAAAGCTATATTCAAGAAAATAGGTATATTTGTATAGAATTAACGAAGAAGAGTTTTAACTCGGTGATATGAATATTGTAATTAATCCGGATTATTCGAAACTTTCACTTTTTATAGAGCAACTTCCCTCTGATTTCAGTAATGGGGGGGATATGATTTATGAGGCCCGTAATCAAATTAAGAAATTCAGGGTACAAGATATCGATGTTGTGGTGAAACGCTATAAAGTTCCGATTTGTATCAACCGTATTATCTATGCTTTTTTTCGCCCTAGTAAAGCGAAGAGAGCTTATGATTATGCTATGTTTCTTTTGAGTAAAGGAATACGCACTCCTGAACCGATAGCCTATATAGAAGTAAAAAAAGGTCTGTTTTTTTATCAAGGATATTTTATAAGTAAAATGGAAAATTATCCTCGAATGATGCGTGACTTTTATAATTCGATAGGGTCGGGTGAATATATCCTCGACAAGTTTGCCGAGTTTACTTTAAAAGTTCATAAGTTGGGAATCTTGCATCTGGATTATTCTCCGGGAAATGTCCTTTATGAACAAGTCGGAGATGACGTGCACTTTAGTTTGGTAGATTTGAACAGGATGCGTTTTGGCAAGCTGACGAAAAAGGAGTGTCTTCGTAATTTTGATAGAATCAGCCCGAGTGATGAAGTAACTTCGTATATTGTTACCGAATATTCCCGTCTTCGGGGCTGGGATATTGCGTCTTCAGTGGAAACAGCATTATATTATAAGAGAAAGTTTTGGGAAAAAGTAGCTAAAAAAGCGGCCCTGAAAAATAAAATGCGCAAAGATTCTTGATTTTAACGATTTTGTTTTGAAGTTTAACCAGATGCTTTTTCATAAAGATCGTTTGTCCCGAAATAAATATCTAAGTTTGTTTTTCGAAAGTATGAAACATTTAGCCTGTATATGGAATCTGATTTTAATATAAGAGAGCAAAATATTTCTGAAAATGAACGGGAGTTTGAAAAAGCCCTTCGTCCGCTGACTTTTGATAATTTTAGCGGACAAGATAAAATTATAGAGAATCTGAGGGTTTTTGTTATGGCTGCCCGTATGAGGGAAGAGGCTTTAGATCATGTCCTGCTGCATGGGCCTCCCGGATTGGGAAAGACAACTCTTTCGAATATCGTGGCGAATGAGTTAGGTGTGGGATTTAAAATCACTTCCGGACCGGTATTGGATAAACCCGGAGATTTGGCCGGGATTTTGACCTCGTTAGAACCTAACGATGTTCTTTTCATCGATGAAATACATCGGCTGAGTCCCGTAGTAGAAGAATATCTTTATTCTGCTATGGAAGACTATCGTATCGATATTATGATCGATAAAGGTCCGAGCGCTCGTTCTATACAGATCGATCTGAATCCTTTTACTCTGATCGGAGCTACTACCCGAAGCGGGTTGTTGACCAGTCCTTTACGTGCTCGATTCGGCATTAATTGCCATCTTGAATATTATGATCATACGGTATTGAGCCGTATCGTCTTACGCTCTGCCTCGATTATGCAAGTCCCTTGTACGATCGAAGCTGCGGATGAGATTGCCATGCGTAGTCGGGGAACACCCCGTATAGCAAATGCTTTATTACGCCGTGTGCGGGATTTTGCACAAGTAAAAGGTAGCGGAAAGATAACGATAGATATTGCCAAGTTCTCTCTGGAGGCTTTGAATATAGACCAATATGGATTGGACGAAATCGATAACAAGATACTGATCACGATTATCGATAAATTTAAGGGTGGACCTGTGGGGCTTACGACTATAGCTACTGCTTTAGGCGAAGATCCGGGTACTCTTGAAGAAGTTTATGAGCCGTATTTAATTAAAGAAGGATTTATTAAACGGACTCCACGTGGGCGGGAAGTGACCGATTTGGCATATACGCATTTGCGTCGTTCCCGTTTCTCGGAACAGGGTTCTTTATTTTAAAACGATTATTTATGTCCGGAATGAAAAGTCTTGCCAAGGATACTGCGATATACGGATTGAGCAGTATCTTGGGGCGTTTCTTGAATTGGTGCTTTGTCTTTTTGTATATTAACGCACTAAAAACTACCGCAGAGTACGGGATAGTTACAAATTTATATGCCTATATGGCTTTGTTGTTGATTATTCTGACCTATGGACTCGAAACCGGATTTTTTCGTTTTGCCAATGATAAGGAGTATAAAGACCCTCTTAAAGTATATACTACCGGCCTGATTTCTTTAGCATCCACATCGTCTTTGTTCTTTATATTGGTGCTTATTTTTTTGAAACCGGTTTCTGCATGGTTGGGGTATCCCGCTCATACCGATTATGTTTGGATGGTGGCATTGATAATCGCAATAGACGCTTTTACCGCTTTGCCGTTTGCTTATTTGCGTTATCAGAAACGTCCGATACGCTTTGCCGCGCTTAAACTTTTTTCTATATTTTTGAATATCGCATTGAATCTGTTTTTTTTCTTATTGTGTCCGTGGATATACAAAACTAATCCCACCTTGATTTCATGGTTTTTTGATCCTGATTTTATGGTAGGCTATATTTTAGTCTCCAATTTGATCAGTTCGGGAGCTGTATTATTGATGTTGATTCCCGAAATATTTAAGATTCGTTATCGTTTTGATGCGGTGATCTGGAAACGTATGCTTCGTTACTCATTCCCGTTGTTGATATTGGGTATTGCCGGAATTATGAATCAGACATTTGATAAAATGTTTTATCCGTTGCTGGCGGAATCCCGGCCTAATGCGATGTCTGAGTTGGGAATATACGGTGCGGCTTATAAGATAGCTATTGTCATGGTTATGTTTACGCAGGCGTTTCGTTTTGCTTATGAACCGTTTATTTTTGCAAAAAACAAAGAATCCGGAGATGAAAATAAAAAATCCTATTCAGATGCGATGAAGTATTTTGTTATTTTCGGACTCTTCATATTCTTGGGGGTGATGTTTTATTTGGATCTGGTACGTTTTCTTATGCCGAAGGAGTATTTTACAGGCATCGAAGTCGTTCCTATCGTTATGTTGGCAGAGTTGTTTTTCGGGATATTTTTTAATCTTTCTCTCTGGTATAAGCTCACGGACCAGACGCAATGGGGGGCTTGGTTTTCTTTATTCGGGTTTGTTGTTACGGCGGCTATAAATATAATCTTCGTCCCTCGTTTCGGGTATATGGCATGTGCATGGGCTGCTTTTTTCTGTTATTTCTCGATGATGATGGTTTCCTATTTTATAGGACAAAAAAAATACCCGATTAAATACGACTTGCCCTCGATGGGACGTTATGCGGTATTGACTCTTGTTTTATATGCTGTTGCGATATGGGTGGATATAGATAATCTGGTTTTAAAATTATTGTTCCGTACAGCACTTTTATCTGTTTTCGTTGTTTATATGGTAAAACGGGATTTACCGATAAAAGAGATTCCGTTGATAAATAAATTGATAAAAAAGTGAGGATATGTTTTTTAAAGAGTCGTTTCTTGCTGTCAGGCAGTTTTTGGGGCATTATTTAGACCAGAGTCAGGACCGAGAAAGTGAACAGGTGACAGTCGAGGCCATCCGTGAAGGGATAGAATTTAAAGGCTCTACCATATGGATACTTATTTTTGCCATTTTTATTGCTTCTTTAGGGCTTAATACAAACTCTACGGCGGTTATTATTGGCGCGATGTTGATTTCTCCATTAATGGGTCCTATAATGGGCATTGGATTGGGACTTGGAATCAATGACTTCGAATTGATAAAAAAGTCTTTTCGGAATTTAGGTGTGGCGACTATTTTCAGTGTATTGACCTCTACGCTCTATTTTTTGATTTCTCCGTTGAATGAAGCCCGGTCGGAATTGCTGGCACGTACTTCCCCGACGATATATGATGTGTTGATTGCTCTTTTTGGCGGATTGGCAGGTATTGTGGCTATGGCTACCAAGCAAAAGGGAAACGTAATTCCGGGAGTGGCTATTGCTACGGCTTTGATGCCTCCCTTATGCACGGCAGGCTTCGGTCTGGCCAATGGAAATATGCACTATTTTTTCGGAGCGTTTTATCTGTTCTTTATCAATTCTGTTTTTATCGCTTTTGCAACTACAATGGGAGTAAAGGCAATGAAGTTTTCTAAAAAGCAGTTTGTCGATAAAGACCGTGAGAAAACCGTACAACGTATTGTATATTCTATTCTGCTCCTTACAATGACACCGAGCGTGATCATTACCTATAATATGATACGTCAGAATTACTTCGAGACATCTGCATTCCAGTTTGTGAATCAGCAGTTTAATTTACCTGATATTCAGGTTTTAAGTAAAACGGCTTCATTTGAGAGCGGACAGAAAGTTATTCGGGTTTCTCTTATAGGACAAGAACTTTCGAAAGATTCGATATTGGCGATCGAGTCCCGACTGCCCAAATATGGGTTAGCCGGTACAAAATTGATCCTTTCACAAGGATTTGCATCCAATAAGGAGATTGATTTGAAGAGCCTGAACAGCATGATGTTTCAAGATATTTATAAAGATAATCAGCAGCAGATTGCTTTATTGAATAAAAAAGTCGATTCTTTGCGGACAGTCGTGTCTCGTTATCAGCAGTATGATACGATAGGTGTTGCAATTTCACCCGAGATTAAAGTCCTTTTCCCGTTAGTTGAAAATATTGCAGTTACGAAATCTGTATTCAGTAGTGTAGAAACCGGAAAACTGGATACGATGACGTTAGCTGTGGTACGCTATGCGAAACCTATGTCGAAAGCAGAACAATCGCGTTTTGTCCGATGGCTTGAGGCAAGGCTTGCTGTAAAGAGTATAAAGATAGTACCGGAATAGTTCATTCTTCTATATAGAAACGGCAGGTCCTTTCTACAAGAATCTGCCGTTTTATGTTATAAATTCAAATTGACAAATTATAGGACCATTTATCAAATAAATTCGTTCCCGAATTTTACTTTTGCATCATTCACGATCTGTCGGATACGTTCTTCTTCATCTTTTCTGCAAATGAGCAGTACATTGTCCGAATCGGCGACAATATAGTTCTTTAAGCCTTCGATGACGACCAATTTATCTTTCGGAACAGCAATGATGTTGTTATCACTTTCATAAATGAGAGATTTTCCCTCTTGATTTACATTGCCGTTTTTATCTTTAGACGAAATATCATAAAGAGATCCCCATGTCCCTACATCTGCCCATCCGAAATCGGCGCAGAGAACAAATACGTTCGATGCTTTTTCCATCAGTCCGAAATCTATGGAGATGTTTTGGCAAGCGGGGAAATTTTCCTGAATAAATTCTTTTTCTTCAGATGTATTGAATTTTCCGATTCCAGATTCGAATCGAGCCGAGACTTCGGGAAGATATCGTTGGAACGCTTTAATAATGGTCTGCACATTCCAGATGAATATTCCGGAGTTCCAGAAAAATTCTCCGCTTTCTACAAAAACTTCAGCCAATTCCTGATTGGGTTTTTCCGTAAACGTTTTAACGGTGTTGATATCTCCGTTACTTTCATCTCCGATCTGTATATATCCGTATCCGGTTTCCGGACGGTTGGGTTTTACTCCTAATGTAAGAAGAGCCGGAAATTTTTCTACAAATTCTAATCCTTTATCGATACATTCCGCAAAAGCTTCTTCTTTGAGGATTAGATGGTCTGACGGAGTTACTACGATATTGGCTTCCGGATCGATAGACTGTATGCGGTATGTTGCCCAAGCAATACAAGGAGCGGTATTTCTTCGTTGGGGCTCTAACAAAATATGTTTATCATCGGCATCCGGTATTTGTTGTTTTACCAAACCTTCATATTGTTCGTTCGTTACAATAAAGATATTTTCGGGAGGAATGATTTTGCGGAAACGATCATAAGTCAGTTGCAAGAGAGTATGTCCTGTTCCGAAAAAATCTAAAAACTGTTTGGGGCGGTTTGTTCGGCTGACAGGCCAAAACCGGCTTCCGATTCCGCCGGCCATAATGATGCAATATCTATTTTTCATACTATAGCTTTTTTTTGTGTCGGTTGGGCGAATAAAATACAGATTAAATGCTGTTTTTCATTTATTTGTCCGATTCTATTCCGAAATATATTTTGTATTTATACCGTTTGCTAAAGTAACTAATATTTTTCTTTGCAAATCTATATATATCCTTTTTTTGAAAAAAAAGTCTGAAAAGCTTGCCACAATCAAAAAGAATATCTACTTTTGCCCCGTCTAAAAGCCCAGATGGCGGAATTGGTAGACGCGCTGGTCTCAAACACCAGTGGATTCACTT
>NZ_CEWDCG010000105.1:0-10204 GCF_982436375.1 Coprobacter sp.
AAAAACACCCCAAAAGTTTTGTGTCTAACTTTTGGGGTGCAGTACATTCTGAGACAGTCTCTTTTATATAGCCTAACCAAGATTTATTATTTTCCGGCTAACGGAGCAGCTTGTGTATAAGTGCGAGCACCGAGTTCCTTATCTAAAGTATAGATACCGAATCCATTGTCTTTAATCATTTTAAGACTGTCAATAATGCCTTGAGCCGTCTCTTCTTCTTCTACTTGTTCATCGATAAACCACTTTAACATACTTTGAGTTGCATAGTCTTTTTCCGCTGTAGCCAAAGCATACAAATCATTGATCATAGAAGTTACTTTCTGTTCATGAACGAGAGTATCTTCAAAAGCAGACAAAGGAGTGTTCCATTCGGTCTTTACCTCGGCAATAGGAGCTAATGTTACTTTTCCCCCTCGAGAAAGAATGTATTTTGTAAAAATCAACGCATGATCTTGCTCTTCTTTAAACTGAGTTTCAAACCAATTCGCAAATCCGGGGTTTCCTTTTACTGCAAAATTAGTAGACATAGACAAATAAAGATATGCAGACCAAAACTCCGCATTTACTTGAGCATTTAAAGCTTCCTCAATCTTTTTACTTAACATGACTATTTAATTTTAATAAAATGAATAGAACTTTCAAAGATATACAAATCTTATTAAACGCAATAACGATTTATTATTTTTCTCAAATAAAAAAATTTTAACGAACAAAAGCATGGCGGAATCCTTTCACTTTATTCCATCCTCCTCTGGTAAAGTCTGGAACTTCTACCGGAGCAGAGTTGTTCTCAATGGAAATTTCAGTTAAAGGAATTAAACAACACCATTCAGCTAAATCATAAACATCCATATCAAGAGGCAAGCCATTCCGAAGACAATATATCAAACGATAGTCCATAATATAGTCCATACCTCCATGACCTCCTACTCTTTTGGCAACTTCCTCAAGTTCGATCTGAATAGGATGTTTATATCTTTGCATCAATGTATCTTTTACTTCATCAGAGACAAAACTGTGTCCGGAAAAATCTTCATGACCCGGAACAACCCCCGATAGGATCTGTCCCGATTCCAACACATAACCCTGAACCGGATATTTATTGGCAAATCCTTTTGTTCCAGTAAGTTGATACATGCGATTATATGGACGAGGGCTAACAACATTATGCTGTATATGGATCGTTTTCCCCTTTTCTGTCCGTATCATCGTCATTGTATGGTCGCCATTTTTAAAATTCTCTACCTTTTCTCCTGATTTTCTTTCTATATATGCAGGAGCCGCAACTGCTTTTGTATCCATGGCTACAAGAATATCCATTTTATCTCCTCGATGCATATCAAGTAATTGACAAGCCGGTCCCATGCCATGAGTAGGATACACATCTCCCCTATGATTCCGATTATAATCCAAACGCCAATTATTCCAATACAACGGCCAAAATTCTTCAAGATTATGGATATAAGCACCTTCTACATGGAGAATATCTCCAAAAACTCCCTGCTGGGCCATATTCAATGTCGTAAGCTCGAAAAAGTCATAAACGCAATTTTCCAGTTGAATACAATGCTTTCGTGTCTTTTCAGAAGTATTAATAATATCCCATATCTCTTCCATATTCATAGCTGCCGGTACTTCTACAGCAGCATGTTTTCCTTGCTCCATAGAATAGATCGCCATCGGAGCATGATGTTTCCAATCGGTTGCAATATACACCAAATCAATATCATTCCTCTCACATAACTTTTTCCATGCTTCTTCATTTCCCGTATAAGTCACAGCTTTTGGAAGTCCAGCATCAATCAAAACTTTCTGTGACTTATCAACACACTCAGGGCGAATGTCACATAAAGCAACAATCTTTGTACCAGGAATATGAATAAAACGCTCAACAGCACTTATTCCACGCATACCTAATCCGATAAAACCGACACGAACTGTATCCAATTTAGGGGCTGTTAACTCCAATACATCTGCCTGCCCTTCTACCCTTTCAGGGACAGGTACTTTTATAAGCTTATTTGTCGTATTCCTTATAGTACAACCTAAACTAAACAGTAAATTCAAACTACATAAAATATAAATACATTTTTTCATAGCAATAAAATTTAAATCCTTATTCTAAAAAACTGCCCAAATCCTCCAATAAAAAAATATTACCAGATTATTTTCCCATTTTCACCCGTCAGATAGCCCACTATCATCCTCAAAAGAAATTCTAAAAACTAACCCGAGCAAAATTTAGACGGGTTTTAAGAGTTTGTTTAAACATACATCATACTCATTTTTTATTTAATCGACTGAGATCTTTTCCATTTGTAAAGTAAGATCTGAACATAAATGTTCTTGCTCTCCCAACTTTCCGTTACGATCATAGCAATTACCTGACACAGAAAGATTTTTAACCGCAAAAGCTTCGACTCCATATCCGTTATTATAGCGGATTCGATTTTTTCGAATTTTGAGATTGCTCGATCCCTTATATAAAAATTCTGATAAAATACCACAACCGTCATTTCCTTCTATCAAATTTTCTGAAACATCTATACCGAAACATTCGGACAATAAAACTCCATGCCATGCATTCCGGGCTATTTCACAATCTTTCAAATCTAATGAACGGCAATGATCCAACACAACACCTGCTCCATGTAAAGAGGTATCGAAACGACTATCCTGCACAACTCCACCCTCAACACGCTGCAACAATAAATTATGTTGAAGTCTCGGCCCCGGTACGACAAATGTCCCGTTCTCAGTAAAATCGCAAGCTTCTATTTTTACATTTTTTGCACCTGAAATATATACTCCTGTACGAGAAAAATTAATTACAGAAAGATTTCTCAAGGTTATCCCGGAAAGTGTATAATTCTTTTCACTACGGAAAGAAATTCCGGCCAAATTATTTGCATAACGTCTTTGTCTTTCAAAGCGTCCGGCATTGGGATCAAAACCTGCAGCATGTTCTCGAGCGCCTTCTATTATCAAATTCTCAATAACGACATCACTCATGTCTGGCGTGGCAGCCATAATTGCAGCAGTTCGTACAGACGGTGTAAACATAAGAACTGTTTTTGTACCTTCTCCGATCAAATGCGTCCCCGAATGGATTTTCAGAGTTTTATTCATCGTATACTCTCCGGCTTTCAAAAAAATTGTACACTTGTGTCCCGCCTCATTATCCAATATTTGCTGTAACGAATCTCCAGGCGATACGACAATCGCATCTTCCGGTATTTTAAAATCCGATACTCTTAACGCTCCTGCAGGATAAGCAATCTCACTGCAAATCAAAGGTCTCTGCTCGGGCGTTTTTCCCTGAAAAGCCGCACGGAAAGCTGTAAGCAATATCAACGAAGACTTATCCCGGACTTTATCACATATAGAACGAGTATAGGGCATATCTATTCCCTGGGCTTTATAGTGTTGATAGACATACTCTATCCCATAATCATTGCGTAAATCCTTATCACGATGAGAAGGTTCTCCGTAAGAGAAAATATCTTCTCCTAAAAGAAAACGAGAAGTATATTCATACCCTAATGCCAAACGGTTATCTCCGGCAGAAAAAAGATCAACACCTTGTGTATAGGCAATTCGAGCTGCCCCGGCAAATTCACCAAGCCCCATTTGTACATGTCCCTGATCCCGGGTAGTTTCTTGACATTGTCCATTCGGGAAAATATATTTAATCAAACTGCCGTTTGCTTTTCCATGCAAATAATGATAAACTGCATTATCAAAAAGCGGCCGATCATTGGTAAAAATAGCGATCGACAATAAAGTATGCATAATCGCTCCATCCCAATTTCCGTTTGCCTGAGGGAAATAGAATCTCAATAACGGATAATACACGCTCATAATCATTTCTGTAAAAGCCGCTGTGTGATTTTCAGTCCAACCCGGATAAGTATATCTTAAAATTTCAGCGGCATTGCAAAATTTATATCCGGAAAGAGCAACCAGCAACTTAGCGTTGTTTTCGTCCAGACTACGCAATGATTCAGACCACTTTCCTATAATTTCAATCGCTTTTTCTGCATAGGCTTTATCTTTTGTAATATACCATAAAACAGCACAATTATAAGCCATTACCGCACCTTTAGAAAGATCTGATCCACCAATATCAGGTTTTCCGTACGGTCCACTGATAACATGCGCATAAGTCTTAACTTCGAAAGAAAGAGGTGTTTCCGCCTTTAGACGCTCAAAAGCTCCCCGCCAAGGCTGTTCTCCCGCCAATGTTTTATTCTTCATCAACTCAAGATCTTCCCGGCACATATCGATACCAGGATGGATAAAGGTCTGCGCCGACGATCCGGCAAAAACGAATGCGGTAATCAAAAACAGTACCGCAAATCTAAGATGTGTTCTCATAATATAAAATAATTAGTGTGTGTGTATAATTTTTTATTCTGAAAAAGATCCGGCCAACTCCTCAAAAGCTTTCCAAAGGTTATTATCCGGAACCGGGGCAGTTATATCGATTTCTACCTTGGATACTGGATGAATAAATTTAATATGACGAGCATGCAGGCTAATGCCTCCGTCTGGATTAGATCGCTCAGCACCATACTTCAAATCACCCTTTATAGGACACCCGATCTTAGACAATTGGCATCGAATTTGATGATGTCTTCCTGTTTTCAAATCTATTTCCAATAAATAATATTTATCGCTATGAGCAACTATCCGGTATGCAAGAACAGCTTCTTTAGCATTAGGTTTCATTCTGTCCCATGCAACCGACTTGTTCATTTTCTCATTCCTCACAATATAATGAGTAATCTCATCCGAGTCTTTCGGCGGACGATTTTTTACGATCGCCCAATATTTTTTTTTCACCTCGTTATTGCGAAACATCTCATTCATCCGTGTCAGAGCTTTGCTTGTTTTAGCAAAAATCACCAATCCGCTCACCGGACGGTCGAGCCGATGGGTTACCCCGACAAATACATTTCCGGGTTTACCGTACTTCTCTTTCAGCCATAACTTCAATATTTCAGATAGAGGAGTATCTCCGGTTTTATCACCCTGTACGATCTCCGATGTCGTTTTATTTACAATAATCAAATGATTATCTTCATACAATACCGTCATAAAATATACATTAGATATGAAACAAAGATAGGGATAAAAAAACAGAAGGTAAAAGAATCGTAATGATTCTTTTACCTTCTGAATATATGTTATAAAATATTCTTTACATATTCATACCGCCACAACAGTGAATAACTTGCCCGGTAACATATGAAGAAAGGTCGGAAGCAAGGAAAGTACATACGTTAGCAACATCTTCGGGTGTACCGCCACGACGTAATGGAATTTGTTTTGCCCAAGCTTCTTTCACTTCATCAGATAATGCACCTGTCATATCGGTAATAATAAATCCCGGAGCGATACAATTGGCACGAATACCGCGAGAACCAAGCTCTTTTGCAATAGATTTAGCCAGACCTATCATACCGGCTTTCGATGCTGAATAATTACATTGTCCGGCATTACCCGATACACCGACAACAGAAGACATGTTTATGATACTCCCGCTCTTTTGTTTCATCATAACAGGAGAAACTGCGTGTATAAAATTAAATGCAGATTTCAAGTTCACATTGATTACCATATCCCATTGGGCTTCTGACATACGCATCATCAGACCGTCCCGAGTGATTCCTGCATTATTTACCAAAATGTCGATGCGTCCAAAATCTTTTACAATCTCAGTAACAACGTTATGTGTATCTTCAAAATTCGCTGCATTCGAAGCATACCCTTTTACTTTTACACCTAAAGCTGCTATTTCAGCTTCTGTAGCTTTTGCATTATCATCAATGGCCAAATCGGTAAATGCAATATCCGCACCTTCATTTGCAAATTTGATGGCAATCGCTTTGCCTATTCCACGAGCCGCACCTGTAATAACGGCAACTTTTCCTTGCAATAATTTCATAAGTTATCTTATTAAATAGATTAAAATCAAAATTTCACTAAAAATCCGCCACTTGAATAACCTCCACCAAAAACAGTGACAGCGACCTTATCTCCTTTTTTCATTTCATGGATATGCTGCGCCAAAACCAGCATGGCACTTGCCGAACCTGTATTTCCCAACTCCCGAATATTATTCAGAAAACGGTCTTCTCCGAGCTTCAACTGATGAGCGACATTCGCTACGATACGCATATTTGCCTGATGACATATAATATAATTCAAATCGTCAATCGACATCTGGTTATCCGAAGTCAAATGTTCAAGAACTTCAACCATATATTTACACGCATGCATGAACACATCTCGACCTTCAGGCATTGTAATTCCATCTTCTTTCGGTTTCAAATGCACAGCATCCGGGCCTTTACCGATATGCCCCAAACCTCGAGTATAAATACTGGTTATCTCCGCTTCAGCTTCTTTCTGCAAATCTTTAGAAACAAAAAGAGCGACTGCGGCATCACCCCATAAATGTCCGCATTTGGGATCACTTTCATTGCTATAATAAGTATTATGCTCTGAACAAACAACCAAAGCTTTGGTTGCTTTTCCCATGGCAAAATAGCCCTCAACAACCTCAAGTGCATTACTGAATGAAGAACAAGCCGATGATATATACAAAGCTTTCGCCTTTTCTATCTTAAATTCGCGTTGGGCAACATGAGCCAAAGTAGCCACCGTATCACGAGGAGAATAACATGCGGAAACAATCAAATCAACATCTTTTATGTCGTACGGCAAATGTGGTATGGCAACCCGTATCGCTTCTAACCCCATTGTATCTGAATTTTCTCCTTCTCCGGCCTTAGATCGCGTATTTATACCCGTTCGCTGTAATATCCAGTCACTGGTTAACCCATTAATTTCAAAAAAATGGTCGTTAGACACTCTTTCTGTAGGGATATAATACCCGGTCGCATTAATATACATACAATTTTAAATTAGTAATTTATTAATTTTGTTGCTTTATTTCTTGATTCCATACAACACAAGATCTGCTATATATTCTTTTACCCGAAGCCTTTCCAGCCCCATCTCGGTAAAATTATCCCGTATATAAGGCACATCTAAACCTTTTAGAGCATAATGCAATATCGTCGCTGTTGCAGAAACGCTGGTAATTCTAAAATCTCCTCTATCGACACCCTCCTTCAAAATCCCCTTTAGCAATACAACTTCGTGCATATCGATATTCTTACGAGCTTGCTCTACCTTCCAAATATCCCTGAAAAACTCTGCTTTTAAAGTGCCATTACGCAAAACGGTTTCTTTAACCGCCTCAAGTCTGGTAAGAATATAATTAGTAAGTTTTTCTTCAGGAGGGAGATCTTTATTAGCTATATCTTTAAGCCGTTGCAATAAATGTGCAAGTTCCGATTCTACTACTGCCCAATAAATCTCGTTTTTATTTTTGAAGTACGTATAGAGAGTCCGTCTTCCTTTACGAGATGCAATGGCAATGTCATTCATCGTAGTATTTTCCAACCCCGACTTCGCAAATAATTGACGTGCTACATCGACCAACATCTCACGAGTTTTAGACATATAAATGTTTTTTACTTTTGCACACTTAATTAAAAACTGTGCAAAAGTAACTATTTTATCTTAACCTCAAAACTTATCATATACATTTTATCATATTATATGAATAAAATACCATAAATAGCGAGTTTTACACCATAAAAATGTAATTATTTATTCATATTAGAACAATACAGAAAAGAGAAACATATATATCTATTTTAGAATCCATTTAAAATAAAGATATTGCAGCTATAAAATCTATAAATTTTCCTATATTAAACGGAAAATAATTGGATTTTTCATAAAAAACACATAAAAGAAGCCATGTCAATATTTTGACACAGCTTCTTTTTGCGCAGATTAATTTGTAAAGGAAAACTTAACTTATCACTGTTTGATAAATTTCAATGTTGAAGTATATGCATCATCTGTAATCCGAATATAATATAGTCCGGTAGTCAGATCACCTACATAAATTTGTTCCGATGCTGAAACAGAACGAACAAGAGCTCCGTTTAACGTATAAATATCAGCTTTTTTATATTCATCACCTTTGATGCGAATATAATTTAATGCCGGATTAGGATATACACTCCAAGAAACTGCTTTCTCACTTTCCGATATTGCAGACGGCACTGAAGCCTGAGGATTTACCGACAAGCCATCTAAACAAAAATAAGTCGGAGTATTCATCCCATAATCTCCATTATCTGAAGACGACAAAGAAAACTCTATCGAAGAAACCTCTCCCAAAGAAGACAAGTCCATCCAACTCCAGTCTGTGACGATATAATCGTCACAACTATAATCTGAACGATAATCAGCCAAATAAAAATCGACACTTTCGGTCTCGGTATTACCATTTTTCCCAACAGCCGTCAATTTTAAGAAATCAGGGTCTGTTCCGTTTTCTCCACCAAACTTTTTCCCATAAGAATCACCATATTTCATCGAAATATAATTTATGACGGCATTCGTCACATACACACCATTTACTTTATGAGACATTCCGTCTGCAAAAGATATAATACTTTGATCATTATATGAGTCCCAATATCCGAAAATATATGGGGTATTATCCCCGTTTACGCCTGCTCCGGTCACTGCAGCGTAAGTATTCTGCGGCAAACGTTCCCACGAACCTACAACATCTGTATTTACACTGCCATCCGGATTGTATAAATCCGAGGGTTCATTCAGATCGGGTTGCTGTTTACTGCAAACAAAACCGTCCCAAGAGAAAGTCCCCCCACCCCAATCCGTCGCCGAATGTGAAAAACGGAACAAATCATTAAAATCAAAGAATTTCGTTTCTGTATCGAAAAGAAAATCCGAAACATCCGTCGATTCATCTAAAACTGCTTCGGATAAATCCAAAACAACAGATTTGTCTTCAGATACTTGAGCATCGGGATGAAGATCTATGACAGACTTAAATTCTGTCGATGTCTCTCCTACAGCTCCGACACATTGATTTAAAGCAGTGTATACTTTCACAAAATCAATATGTGTCAAACGAACAGGATTTCCGTATTTATCGACAGCCCAATCTATTTTCATCCCAATTTTCTCATCCGGCTCATTGGCACTCCAATTATCGGCATACCCCCAGTCATAAGCCGGAAATTGCCATATATTCCCGGACTGTACCGCATTTGAAGGTAATAAAGAACCCGAAAACGTCAGCTCATCCGATTCGATCCACATCGGATAATAAGACTGCTGTTTATGAAAAGTATTACGTAACACATAACCTGTATTTCCCAAATTATCTTTCCACATTACATCCGCAATATTATTATTTTCCGTTTCTGTACGAAATGAAGCCGGATTATTTATATAATTTTCATCAGGAGTTTCTCCTTTCCGTATTTTTATATCGTATTGAGGCCTGTAATAAGTTATTTTATAATTATGAACTGTCTTGGGGTTATTATATTCCGAACCGGCCAATTCATACCACTCGTCATCAGGAAGGCCGTTTCCATTCTTATCCTGAGATACCATAATAATTCCACACTCGGCATTATTCACATACGCATTTCCCGCTGTCTTAAAATCATACTCACCGGGAACATTCACAATCGGTTTATCAAAACCGACAACCACATAACCTCCATAAGCCCCTAACCCGATAAACGAACTGCCGGCTTTCATTGTCGATTCTGCCTTTGCCCGAATCGATTCACCTGTATCTCTTGCTTCATATTTAGGCAAAGATGCATTTACAAATTGCCCGGGCGCAGGAACATATTCCAACACTTTAGTTACTGATGTCGTTTGCCCCGTCACACTTAACGAAGCTGACAATAAACTGCAACAAAGCAATACTCGAGACTTTCTCAAACCCTGCAAAACAAAATCTTTTTCACAATTAAAACGTAAAAATTTCTGCATACTGATATATTTATTTGATTCTAACCAAAATCAAATAGCCAACTAAAAATAAGGGAGTGAACATTATATGGTAAAATACCGCGCAATAATACTCAAAAGCTTATTCCTCGAAAGCTATTGAAACAAATTTGTCCGGCAGGTCTTCTGACTTACTCCTGTTTTGAACGCCTTCCCATTTACGAAAAATAAACAGTGGCAAAGTATTTTGTCAAAACATTTTACAGAGCTTACAGCAGCGGGACTGTTCAGGATTCTCACCTGATTCCCTTTTAATCATGTTTCTGGATAGAAA
>NZ_CEWDCG010000106.1:0-10195 GCF_982436375.1 Coprobacter sp.
CCTTTTAGTTTGTGGACCAGCCTGGGCTTGAACCAGGGACCTCCAGATTATGAGGCTGATATGTATGAACAAGCGTTGAATATCGATACCTCTTTACAAAATAACACAAATTTAAAACAACTCGATTTGCAAGCGGATTATTTAAAGAAAGCATTGGTTGTACAGAAGATGTCATGGTATCCGACTTTAACAGCGACCGGTTTATATAATTGGACTTCTATGAGTAATGGGCCTATATTTAAAGATTTTCGTTGGAATCCGTATTCAATGATCGGTTTAACCTTATCAATCCCGATTTTTCAAGGAGGCAGCCGTTATTATAAGGTAAAGGATGCGCAATTAACGGTTAATCAGATGAAATTCCGCCGGCAAGATTTAGTTAGGAATTTACAGATGCAATCTATCTCATATATAGATAATATTCAAAAATCTATTAAACAAATAGCCTCTAATAAAGAAGGGGTAAGACAAGCCGAAAAAGCATATTCAATCATGCAGAAAAAATTTGAGATCGGAGCTGCAACTTTTATCGAAGTAAATGATGCTAATGTTGCGCTTACGAATGCCCGATTATCGTATTACCAAGCTATCCATGATTATCTGGCTGCCAAATCGGATTTGGAACAAGTTACAGGTAATGTTGATTTGAGTAAATATATGAAGGATCAACAAAATTAATATTTGTAATTCTCAAAAAGTCAAGGAAATAAAAAACAGTAAATATGGTAAGAAATAAGAAATTCTGCATTATGTCATTAGCCGCTTCGGTTGTGATGTTCTCTTGTACTTCAGAAAAAAAACAAGAAGTTAAGGTTGATGAAAAACCTCTTGTCCGACTCGAAACTGTAAAGACACAAGAGGTAGAACAGATACAGGAATTCACAGCGACGGTCGAAGCCAATGTCGTAAATAACATAGTTCCGTCAATGTCATTGCGTATCAATGATATTTTGGTTGAAGTCGGTGATCATGTCCGTAAAGGGCAAGTTTTGGCCCAGATGGATAAGACAAACTTGCTCCAATCGCAGACTCAATTGGAAAATATTCAGTTAGAATATGACCGTGCATTTGAATTATATAAAGTCGGCGGAGCATCCAAACAAAGTTTAGATGCTCAAAAAACACAACTGGACGTAGCAAAAACTGCCTATGAGAATTTGAAAGAAAACACTATATTGGTTAGTCCGATAAATGGAATTGTTACGGCACGAAATTATGATAGTGGGGATATGATCGGGGGTGAGCCGGTCGTGACTATTGAGCAAATGTCACCGGTCAAACTTTTGGTAAATGTTTCGGAAAGTTTTTATACTCGAGTAAGAAAAGGAATGGATGTTAATGTAAAAGTCGAAGTTTATGGAGATGAGATATTTCATGGAAAAGTTAGTTTGATTTATCCGACAGTCGATCCCCAGACAAGGACATTTCCGGTAGAAATCAAGTTGCCGAATAAAGATCTGAAAGTTCGTCCCGGAATGTTTGCTCGTGTTACGATGAATTTCGGAACACAAAATCATGTAGTTGCGCCAGATTTGTCTATAATCAAGCAAGCAGGATCTGGAGACCGTTATATCTATGTATATAAAGATGGAAAGGTCTCCTATAATAAAGTTTTATTAGGTCGTCGGATGGATGATAAATATGAAATTATTTCCGGAGTGTCCGATGGGGATCAAGTCGTTGTTGCCGGGCAGAGCCGTTTGACGAATGGGGCAGAGGTTTCTGTTGAGAATGCAGAATAGCAAAACCAATAAGAGTTCCTCTTTCCGTATTTCATTTAAATGTAAAAAGAAAAAGTTATGAGTTTATATTCATCCGCAGTAAAGAAACCGATAACAACAGCTCTCTGTTTTGTCGCTATTGTAATTATCGGTCTTTTTTCGTTGAGTAGATTATCTATTGACCTGTTACCGGATATTGAGACTAATACTATCATGGTGATGACTGCATATCCGGGAGCTAGTGCTTCAGATATAGAAACAAACGTAACGAAAGTTATGGAGAATACGTTGAATACAGTAACCAATTTAAAACATATAACATCTCAGTCAAAAGAAAATTTATCTATTGTTACTTTGGAGTTTGAATATGGTACGGATATAGATGTCGCAACAAATGATGTCCGGGATAAGCTGGATATTGTCGAGACCTCCCTTCCGGATAATGTCGAAAATCCCATTATTTTTAAATTCGGAACAGATGATATACCGATTCTGATTCTTTCGGTTACGGCAGAAGAGAGTATGCCTGCTCTTTATAAAATTTTGGATGATAAGGTCGCTAACCCGTTAAAACGTATCGGTGGAGTGGGGTCGGTATCTGTGACCGGAGCTCCGGAACGAGAGATACAAGTATATTGTGATCCGCAGAAATTAGAAGCATATAATCTTACTGTTGAGGGCATATCTGGAATCATCGCTCAAGAAAATCTTAATACTCCGGGAGGTAGTATCGATATAGGTTCTAATACCTATTCTTTGCGAGTTCAGGGGGAGTTTACAGATGCAAAACAGATGGAGGACATTGTTGTCGGCACGTATGGCGATAAAACTATTTTTTTGAAAAATGTAGCGCGCATAGAAGATAGTGTTAAGGAGAGGGCTCAGGAAGCATATAATAACGGACTTCAGGGAGGAATGGTTATTATTCAAAAACAGTCTGGTGCAAATTCCGTAAATATTTCTAATGCTGTTTTAAAACGGTTGCCTGCTATTCAAAAAGACCTTCCTTCTGATGTGAAGTTGGACATTATTATAAATACATCTACGAATATCGAAAATACGATCGGCAGCTTAGTAGAGACTGTGGCCGTTACGTTTGTTATTGTAATGCTGGTCGTTTTGGTTTTTCTGGGGCGTTGGAGAGCGACATTTATTATTGTTATTACGATACCGATTTCTTTAATAGCTTCGTTCGCTTATTTGTTGATATCCGGAAATACGTTAAATATTATATCGTTGAGTTCGTTAAGTATTGCTATTGGTATGGTTGTAGATGATGCTATCGTAGTATTGGAAAATGTGACTAATCATATTGAACGGGGAAGTGCTCCGAAACAGGCGG
Source organism: Coprobacter sp. (assembly GCF_982436375.1). Lineage (NCBI taxonomy): Bacteria > Pseudomonadati > Bacteroidota > Bacteroidia > Bacteroidales > Barnesiellaceae > Coprobacter > Coprobacter sp. The sequence goes on from NZ_CEWDCG010000106.1 coordinate 3,064, forward strand.
CAATACATGGTACGAATGAAGTTGCAATATCGGTTATTGCTTCTACTCTTACTATGTTGGCTGTATTTTTGCCGTTGACGATGATTACCGGAATGGCCGGTATTTTGTTTCGTCAGTTAGGATGGATCGTGAGTATAATAATGATTGTTTCTACAGTCTGTGCCCTGTCTTTAACACCAATGCTTTGTTCGCAGTGGTTGCGTCTCGATCCTAAAAAAGGAAAGCTGTTTATGCTTTTTTTTACACCGATAGAAAAAGTTTTGGATTTGCTGGATACCGGGTATGCAAAATTAATTACTTGGGCAGTCGGTCATCGTACGATTGTCGTATGTGGTGCTGCAGTAATTTTTGTCGGAAGTTTGTTTCTCACAAAATTCATTTCTACCGAATTTTTCCCGACGCAAGATAATGCTCGTATTGGTGTGACAATAGAATTACCGGTCGGTACACGTACGGAAATTTCAAGAGAACTAGCCTTGAAAATAGATAAAGAATTCAGAGAAAAATATCCGGAAATTTTAATTTCGAATTTTACGGTGGGACAAGCAGATACGGACAATACATTCGGATCGATACAGACCAACGGAACTCACATTATTTCATATAATATTAATTTGTCGAGTGTCGGTGATCGTGAACGAGGCTTAGTAGAAATTTGTGAATTGATGCGTCAAGATCTGAAAAAGTATCCGGAAATTAAAACTTTTGAGGTAAATGCCGGAGGAAGTTCTGAGTCGATGGGTGGTCAAAGTACAGTAGATGTCGAAATTTATGGTTATGATTTTAGTATGACCGATAAAATAGCTTCTGAGCTTTCGAATAAAATGAAAGATTTAAAAATTTGTTCAGGAGTACATATCAGTCGGGAAGATTACATTCCTGAGTATCAGGTTGACTTTGACAGAGAAAAGTTAGCTTTGAATGGACTGAACGTAGCTACGGCATCTTCATATTTACGTAATCGTATCAATGGATCGACTGCGTCTTATTACAGAGAGGATGGTGATGAATATGATATTACCGTTCGTTATGCACCGGAATATCGCCAATCTGTAGAAGACATTGAAAATATAATGGTATATAATTCTCAGGGACACGGTGTCCGGATTCGTGATTTGGGAAAAGTCGTAGAACGTATGACACCTCCGACGATAGAACGAAAAAACAGGGAGCGAGTCGTAACGGTAAAAGGAGTTGTTGCTCCGGGTGCTGCTTTAGGAGATTTGGTTTCTGAGACGCAGAATATAATTTCCAAAATGGATATTCCGTCTGACATAAGTCTGAGTATCGGTGGGGCTTTTGAAGATCAACAAGATACATTTAAAGATTTGACTATTTTAGGAATTATGATCATAATACTTGTGTTTATTGTGTTGGCAGCACAATTCGAATCTCTTACCGATCCTTTCATTATTATGTTTTCCTTACCATTTGCTTTTACCGGTGTATTTATAGGATTAGCCGTGACGGGAACGCCGTTGGGAGTTATGGCGATGATCGGTGTCATTATGTTAGCTGGTATCGTAGTGAAAAACGGTATCGTATTAATTGATTATACTATTCTGAATCGGGAAAGGGGATTGTCTATTACTCATGCCGTAATACATGCCGGCAAGTCTCGTTTACGTCCCGTGTTGATGACGACTTTGACGACTGTGTTCGGTATGATTCCCATGGCTGTGGGAACTGGCGAAGGCTCAGAGATGTGGCGTTCTATGGGAATGACAGTTGCTTGGGGATTATCTGTGTCAACGTTGATTACGCTAGTGATCGTACCTGTTGTATATTGCATATTTGCTAAAAACGGAGTATTGCGAAAACGACGTAAATTAGCGGCAGAATTGAAAGGATTAGAGAAATTGTGATTATATATTCTTTCAGGAAATCTGTTATTTCCTGAAGCTTAAAATGTAAATAGCTAACTTATGAAAGCAGTATTTATAGCCTTTGATCAGGCTCATTTAGAGATGATTCAGAGTATTTTAGATCATCATAATTGTCGAGGGTTTTCATATTGGGAAAATATTCAAGGGAGAGGCTCTGTAAAAGGTGAACCACATTATGGTAGTCATGCTTGGCCAAGTATGAATTCGGCGATATTGACCATGGTCGAAGACCGGCAAGTCGACGGATTATTGAAACTTCTCAATAACTTAGATAAACAAAAGGAAGCTTTAGGGCTTAGAGCTTTTGTCTGGAATATAGAACAAAGTATATAAACAAGTTATGGCCGAAAAAGCAAATGTTATTGTCAAATTTATGTTGAGTGCTCGAAAAAGGAGAGGTATCTATTTTTTTTCGGCCACTATATTTATTATTACAATATTTTTATTTTTCTTATCTGTTATTTTATATGAACAGCATTTGCCGGGACGTCGTTTAGCGTTACTATTCGCATTGATGGGAATCTTGCTATTCTTTTTTTCTTTGTGGGCTATTTATAGTTTACGGAAAGATGGATATGTAGGGATGATTATATCGGATGAGGGAATTACTGATCTTTCTACCGGTTATAGGATTGATACGGTACTATGGAATGATGTGACGAAAATTAAGGTTATGGACGATCTTGAGAATCTGAATTATAAATATGTCGTTTTGGTAGTAAAAAATCCCAATCAATATATAATGCAAGAACCCACAGCAATAAAAAAACGATCTTTAATGCTGAAGCTACATCAATATGGCTCTCCTATATGTTTTTCGATACGGGCATTGGATTGTTCTTTTAAGGAATTGTATGTGGTAATAACATCTCGATATCAGGCTATAAGAGGAGTGAATGCGGTCATTGTATCGGATTGATTACAAATCAAATAAAAAAGGCAGGATTTATAAATCCTGCTTTTTTTATAAAGGAAGTTCTTCACATTCTTTTATCCATATTGTACTGTTTGCATCACTCGGCATTTTCCAGTCACCTCTGGGCGAAAGACTCACCGAACCGACTTTTGGACCGTCGGGAAGGCATGAGCGTTTAAACTGTTGGTTGAAAAAGCGTTTAAAAAAGATCGTTAACCATTTTTGTATCGTACTTGTATCATACTTTCCTTTGAAAGCTTGTCGGGCTAAGAAGTAAATTTTGGCGGGACGGAATCCGAACCGTAAAAAATAATATAAAAAGAAATCATGCAATTCATAAGGTCCTACCAAATCTTCGGTTTTTTGTTTGATATTACCGTGCTCATCTCCCGGAATTAATTCCGGACTGATGGGAGTATTGACGATGTCTAATAATGTATGTTTCGTTTCGGCAGATATTTCTTGAGATGCAGCCCATTCGACAAGATAACGCACAAGAGTTTTAGGAATACTTCCATTTACTCCATACATCGACATGTGGTCTCCATTATATGTAGCCCATCCTAAAGCCAATTCGGATAAATCTCCCGTGCCGATAACCAATCCGTTATTTTGATTGGCGATATCCATAAGAATTTGAGTCCTTTCTCTTGCTTGAGAGTTTTCATAAGTAATATCATGAATATTGATATCATGATTTATATCTTTAAAATGTTGTGTACATGCCTCTTTGATGCTGATTTCCCGTATTGTCACGCCGAGCAGTTTCATTAGTTCTTTAGCATTATGGTAGGTTCGGTCGGTAGTACCGAAGCCGGGCATGGTAACACCGACGATTTGTTCGCGGTTTAGTTTTAGTCGATCGAATGTTTTTACACAAACTAAAAGTGCGAGTGTCGAATCAAGTCCTCCCGATATACCGATAACTACAGATTGTGCGTGTGTATGGATAATACGTTTTGCTAAACCGGTTATTTGTATATTGAAAATTTCTTCGCACCGATCAAACAAAAGTTTATTTTCGGACGGGATGAATGGATGAGGTGTTATGGTTCTTTTCAATTCTGTTAATTCGTATGTCGGAAGATGGAAATCTATATTCCGGTATTTTTCTGTAGAATACATCGAGCAACTATTATACCCTGAATTTATTCTTCGGTCAAAAAGTAAACGATCTATATCGATTTCTGACATAATTAACTGTTTTTCAGAAATAAACCTCTGACTTTCAGCGAGAATTGTTCCGTTTTCTGCAATTATTCCATTTCCTGCAAAAACGAGATCAGTCGATGACTCTCCGCTTCCGGCAGATGCGTATATATAAGCGGCATTACAACGAGCTGATTGCTGCCGTATAAGTTCTTCTCTGTAAATTTGTTTCCCGATTAATTCATTGCTGGCCGATAAGTTTAACAATATATTAGCTCCATTTAAAGCTTGTAATGAACTGGGGGGAACAGTAACCCACAAATCCTCACAAATTTCTGTACCGATAACGACTTCTCCTGACCGGAACAGTAAATCCGTACCGAACGGAACATCTTGTCCACATAGACTTATAGAGGTTTGTCGATTATCCATAGAAGACGCAAACCATCGCTTTTCATAAAACTCTTTGTAATTAGGTAAAAATGTTTTCGGAATGACCCCCAATATTTTTCCTCCTTGGAATGCGATAGCGGCATTGAATATTTGATTACCATTGGTAACAGGAGCGCCGACAACGCACAGAAGTTTTTCATCACTTGTTTTGTCGATTAGTTTCTTTAAAGCTTTTTCTGCGCTTTTTATTAATAACTGTTGAGTGAATAGATCTCCACAGGTGTAAGAAGTAATACATAATTCCGGGAAAACGATTATTTCTATATGTTTTTGTCCGGCTTCTCGTATTAATTTTTCAATTTCAATTGTATTGTAAATGCAGTCGGCGACTTTTGTTTTTGGAATAGCTGCTGCAACTTTTACGAATCCGTAGGTCATGATTTGCTCGAATTAGGGTTATTTTTGCAAAAGTATGAATTTTATGTAGCCTATGGCGGTTTGGAATAAAAAAATATTTCGTAGATTTTTATCTTGAAATATGAATATGTACTTTTGTAAAAAACAAAATATATACAAATGAAAAAAGTCATTTATGTAGCACTTCTGTGCTTTTGTGCTCAATCAGGCTTTTCAGCACATACGTTTGATTTAAAGTCTATCGTATCCGGAGAATATCAAACGAAGCGAGTTCCTGCATTTTTACCTATGAATGACGGAGAACACTATACTCAAAGATCGAAAGATAAAACCATGATTATAAAGTATAGTTATAAAACCGGACAGGCTGTGGACACATTATTTAATGTAGCTTCGGCAAGAGAATGTCCTTTTAAAACTTTCGACGGCTATTCAATGAGTGCAGATGAAAAAAAAATATTGTTATATGCCGATGCAGAGCCTGTTTATCGTCGTTCTTTCAAGGCTGTATATTATACCTTTGAAATAAGAAGGAATTTGGTAAAGCCTCTTTCTGATAAACCGGGAAAACAACAGATTGCGACATTCTCACCTAATGGAAGAATGGTTGCATTTGTGAGAGATAATAATATTTATTTGAAAAAGTTGGATTATGGAACTGAGTCTGCAATTACTTCTGACGGAGTAAAGAATAAAATATTGAACGGAATTCCTGATTGGGTTTATGAAGAAGAGTTTTCTGTTGTCAGCACTTTGTCATGGTCTCCCGATAACACTACATTAGCATTTGTAAAGACAGATGAAACGGATGTTCCGGAATATTCAATACAAATGTTTGAAGGGGAATGTCCGAGTCTGACTCCTTATGCGTATTATCCCGGAGAATTTGTGTATAAATACCCGGTTGCCGGAACAAAGAATAGTAAAGTCGCTGTTTTTACTTATACAGTAGAGACTCGTGCAGTAAAAAAAATGAATGTACCTGTTGATGAAGACAGTTATATACCGCGTATTCGGTTTACGCAAAATCCGGATCAATTGGCCGTGATGACCCTTAATAGGAATCAAAATGACTTTAGAATGTTTCTGACAAATCCGAAATCAGGAGTGAGTAAATTATTGATTCAGGATAAAAATGAAACATGGATAGATCCGGATATTATGGATTACATTACTTTTTATCCTTCCGGTTTTATTTTTGCATCAGAAAAAAGCGGATTCAGACATCTTTATCATTACAATATGTCTGGTACTCTTATTCGACAAATTACCCGGGGAAATTGGGATGTGACAGCGTATTACGGACAAGATGCCAAGGGGTATTATTATTATGAATCTGCTGCTGAAAGTCCTTTATGTAGAGCTGTTTATCGTGTTGACAACAAAGGAAATATTGTAAAAATATCGACACAAAAGGGGTATAATCAAGCCCATTTTAATCCGGCCTGCACCTATTTTGTAAATGAATATAGCAATGCGGTAACTCCGCCGGTTGTGACAGTACATAATTCTCAAGGTAAACAATTGCGTATTATCGAAGAAAATTCGAAATTGAAAAATCTGCCGTTTTCTCGGAAAGAATTTTTTACTTTTAAGAATGAGTCAGGAGAAATATTAAATGGCTATATAATGAAACCGAAAAATTTTATCTCCGGGAAAAAATATCCTGTTGTGATGGTGCAATATAGCGGACCGGGTTCTCAAATGGTTTTGGATAAATGGGCTGCAATAGACTGGACTCAATATTTGACGGATAACGGTTATATTGTTGCGTGTGTGGACGGTAGAGGTACAGGGGGTAGAGGTACAGCTTTTTCTCGTTCTATATATTGTAAAATGGGAATTTTAGAAGCTCAAGATCAGATAGCAGCAGCCCGTTATTTGGGATCGTTGGGATATGTAGACTCAAGTAATATTGCTATCTGGGGCTGGAGCTTCGGTGGATATACGACATTGATGTCGATGTCAATGAGTTCAGGAGTGTTTAAGTCGGGAGTAGCTATTGCTCCGGTAACCGATTGGCGTTATTATGATACGGTATATACTGAACGTTATATGCGTACTCCTCAAGAGAATAACGATGGTTATATACAGACTTCTCCATTAAAAAAAGCCGCAGATCTTGATGGAAAGTTATTGATTATTTCCGGTACTGCGGATGACAATGTTCATTATCTTAATACATTGCAATATAGCGAAGCTTTGGTACAAGCAAATAAGCAGTTCGAAATGCAGATTTATACAAACCGTAATCATAGTATTTACGGGTGCAATACCCGATATCATCTTTATACTAGGGTATATGATTTTTTGCAAAAAAATCTGAAATAAGAGCAGAGTTTTAAATTAAAAAAACAGACTGGATGTATAA
>NZ_CEWDCG010000107.1:0-10061 GCF_982436375.1 Coprobacter sp.
TTCTGAACTTATCGATTGGGAAAACACCTTTCATATATTTATCTTTAATATTTGATGATTTTAAGAATTTGTAAAAATATCTCTAAACCTGTTTTCTACTATAATAAACACAAATGTTTTTTAAAAGAACACGGACTACTTTTTATAAATAGTCCGTGTTCTTCTCTTATTATTTATCAAACAAATATTTACTTAAAGATTGCAATGCAGCGGTCTTATCTTTTGATTTTATCAAAAACGAAATATTGTAATTGCTGCCTCCATAAGATACCATTCTTACCGGAATATCTTTCATTGCCTGCATCGTATTTGACTCGAAACCGATATTATTCCATTCCAAATCTCCGACTACACAAATAATGACCATATCTTCATCAACTGTGACAGTCCCGAATTTTTTAAGATCATCCAGAATTTCGGTTAAATGTTTTGTATTATCGATAGTCACAGAAACACCTACCTCTGAAGTAGTCACCATATCTATGGCCGTCTGATAACTTTCGAAAATTTCAAAGACTTTACGTAAAAATCCGTAAGCTAAAAGCATACGCCCCGATTTGATCTTAATGGCTGTAATACCGTCTTTTGCCGCTACAGCTTTTATTTTCCCCGGCTCTGATTGATTATAAATCAAAGTTCCCGGAGCTTCAGGTTCCATCGTATTCAACAGACGAACAGGAATGTTATTAAGCTTAGCTGGAAGAATACATGTAGGATGCAATATCTTCGCCCCGAAATATGCTAATTCCGCAGCTTCCTCAAAATGTAAATATCTTACCGGAGAAGTATTTTTAACGAATCGAGGATCATTATTGTGCATGCCATCAATATCCGTCCATATTTGTATTTCGTCAGCCTGAATAGCAGCACCGATCAATGAAGCGGAATAGTCGCTTCCTCCCCGTTGTAAATTATCTATTTCACCATAAGCGTTCCGACAAATATAGCCTTGTGTTATATAAATAGGTGCATCAGGATTTACAGATAATAAATCTTTCAGTTTTGTCTTAATATATACGGGATCCGGTTCAGCATTTTTATCTGTCCGCATATAATCCAAAGCAGGAATCAGTACAGATTTTACACCAGTCTCATTCAAGTATAAATTCACCATAGCCGTTGACATCAGCTCACCTTGAGCCAAAATCACTTTTTCTTCAAAAAGAGTAAAAAGATCTTTTGTAAAAGAACGGATATAATCGAAGTGAGATTTTACAATTTCAGTAGCCCTCTGTTTATACTCGTCTGTGCTATACAACTCATCAATTACCTGCATATATTTATGCTCTAGGCCATTAATAATTTCGTTAGCACCGTCCGGATTTTTTTTGTATAAATAATCCGAAATCTCTACAAGCGTATTTGTTGTACCGGACATAGCTGACAAAACAACAATCTTTTGCTCTCCGTCACAAATCAATTTGGCAACATCTTTCATTCTTTGTGCTGAGCCCACAGAAGTTCCACCAAACTTTAAGACTTTCATTTTTTATTCTTTCAATTAATAGTTCGTATATTTAAATACCTGTATTTTCAATATATATAGTTTCTGAAATGCAAAGATAAGATATTATCTATAATAAGCAATTCTATACTTAAAGAGAGACTTCGGATAAACATTTATTCTCACATTTCAATAAACGTCCGGGAAATTCTTCTACCAATCGATGATTATGGGTCGTCATAATAACAGCCGTACCTGTCTCACAAATAGAATGCAATAACGATACAATTTGTTGCCCGGTCTGAGGATCAAGGTTTCCTGTCGGTTCATCCGCCAAAATAATCTGCGGAGAATTCAACAATGCTCTGGCTATAACAATTCTCTGTTGTTCCCCTCCGGATAGTTCATGCGGCATTTTGTACGCTTTATTTTGCATGCCGACCTGTACCAAAACTTGCTCGACTCTCTCTGTTATCTCTGCTTTATCTTTCCAGCCTGTCGCTTGAAGGACAAAATTAAGATTATCTTTTACCGGCCTGTCCGTCAATAACTGAAAATCCTGAAATACAATACCTATTTTTCTTCTTAACTGAGGTATATCCTTCTTTCGGAGAGACTTCATATTAAATCCGAGGACAGAAGCTTCTCCTTCAACCACCGGAATTTCAGCATACATCGTTTTCAGTAAGCTACTTTTCCCTGTACCTACCCGACCGATGAAATAGACAAACTCACCTGAATACAATTTAAAATTTACATCTTTCAGAACAACAAGCTCCTTACGACAAATTTCGACATGATCATATTGTATCAATAATCCATCTTCCATATAGTTCTATTCTTTATGCCGTTTTTTCAATTCTCTGGCAAGATCTTCTATCCTATATCCTTTTGAAGTCAATAATACAATCAAATGATAAATTAGATCGGAAGCCTCATAAATAAGTCGGTCATCTGTTCCGTTCGTTGCCTCGATTACTGTCTCCACGGCCTCTTCTCCGACTTTTTGCGCCATTCTGTTTAGTCCTTTGTTAAACAGAGACGTCGTATACGAACCTTCCGGCATCTCTTTTTTACGGCGATCTATAAAATCCTGAAGATACTTAATAAACATAATATCTTCCTCGTTTTTTTCATCAAAACATGTATCGCTACCAGTATGACAGACCGGACCTACCGGACGGACTTTGATAAGAAGCGTGTCTTTATCGCAATCTTCTTTTATCGAATCGACTAATAAAAAATTACCGCTTTCTTCCCCTTTTGTCCACAAACGGTTCTTAGTACGACTGAAAAATGTCACTTTACCTAATTCCTTGGTCTTTGCTAACGCTTCCTCATTCATAAAGCCCAGCATTAGAACTTTAGAAGTATAACTATCCTGTATAATTGCAGGAACCAGACCTCCCATTTTTGCAAAATCTATATTCATTTCAATACGTTATTTTCTTACACAAATATTTTCTCGATCTAAATAATCTTTAAGTTCAGAAATAGAAATCTCTCCGAAATGAAACACACTTGCTGCAAGAGCAGCATCGGCCTTTCCTATCTGAAAAACATCCTTAAAGTGCTCTTTCTTCCCTGCCCCACCTGAAGCTATCACCGGGATACTCAATACCGAATTCAACATGGCTAACGCATCGTTTGCATATCCCTCTTTTACACCATCATGAGTCATACTGGTAAACAGTATCTCTCCTGCACCTCTTTCCTGTGCTTCTCTTGCCCAAGAAAAAAGCTCTTTATCTGTCGGAACTCTTCCTCCATTTAAATAACAACGCCATAAATTATCGTCAAAGTTAGCATCTATAGCAACAACACAAACTTGCGAACCGAAATTTTTTGCAATTTCTTCAATTAATTTCGGATTCTTCAATGCAGAAGAGTTTATTGAAACTTTATCTGCACCGGCACTCAGTAAACAGTCAACATCATTTATTTCATTTATCCCGCCTCCAACAGTGAAAGGAATAGATACCTTAGCTGCAACCTTCTTGACAATTTCCGTAAATGTCTTGCGTCCTTCATAAGAAGCGGTTATATCTAAATAAACCAACTCGTCTGCACCTTGTCGGCTATATGCGTGTCCCAATTCAACCGGATCTCCTGCATCTCTGAAATTTATAAAATTTACCCCCTTTACAGTTTTACCGTCTTTTACATCCAAACATGGAATTATTCGCTTTGCTAACATATCTATTTTTATAAAAAACGTAACAGTTCCTTCAACGTTATACGGCCTTCATAAAGGGCTTTCCCGAATATAACGGAAGGAACTCCGGCCAACTCTAATTTCTCAATATCTTCGATAGAGGCAACTCCACCACTTGCTATCAAATAAATCTCAGGAATTACAGACATCATCTTTTTATATAAATCGATAGACGGCCCGTTCAGCATTCCATCTTTACAAATATCCGTAGTAATTACTTTTTTTACTCCGGATTCTACATACGTTTTTACAAACGGGATAAGTTCTTTATCTGACGATTCCTTCCATCCTCCGACTGCAATTTTCCCATTTTTAGCATCAGCTCCAAGAATTATCTTATCCGAGCCGAATTTCTCAAGCCATGACAAAAATACCTCCGGACTTTTTACAGCAATACTGCCTCCGGTTACCATCTGAGCACCTGATTCGAAAGCGATTTCCAAGTCTCCGTCAGATTTAATACCACCACCAAAATCAATTATCAACGACGTACGAGAAGCAATGCGTTCTAAAGCTTTATAATTCACGATATGATGGGCCTTAGCTCCATCTAAATCGACGACATGCAATCGTCTTATTCCATGATCCTGAAATTCTTTTGCAACCTCCAACGGATCATGATTATATGTGGTCATACGCTCATAATCACCTTGCGACAAGCGTACGCACTTACCATCTATTATATCTATGGCCGGTATTAATTCAATCATATCATTCTATAATTTATAATGACAAAAAATGATTAAATATATCCTCTCCGACAGCTCCGCTTTTTTCTATATGAAACTGAGAAGCATAAAAATTATCTTTATGCAAAGCCGCACTAAAAGGCAAAATATATTCTGTCTCGGCAGTGGTATATTCACATACTGGAACATAATAGCTATGAACAAAATATACATATTGGTTTTCAATATGTTGCGGAAACATATGCATATCAACGTTTCTCACCGTATTCCAGCCCATGTGTGGTATTTTATATTCTGTGCTTTCAGTATGAAAACGCTTTACTTCAACATCAAATATATTCAGGCAGTCGACATCTCCTTCTTCCGAATGCCGACACATCAATTGCATTCCTATACAAATGCCTAATACCGGCTGCTTCAGATCTTTAATTAAAGAATCCAGATTATTTTTTTTCAAATAATGCATCGTTGACGCCGCCTCTCCTACTCCCGGAAATATTACTTTATCAGCAGACATCAATATTTCCTTATTATCAGTAATTTCTGCTTCTACCCCGACCCTTCTTAAAGCACAATCTACCGAATAAATATTACCGGCATTATATTTTACAATTGCAACTTTCATTTTCCCTTAATTGAAAACAACGGTTTTGTTGCGATAAGTCAATATTTTCCGATCAATATGTTTTTCCACAGCTCTGGATAATACTATTTTTTCGAGATCCTGACCTTTATAAACCAAATCGGCAATAGAATCCTTATGAGAAATACGAACTATGTCTTGTTCTATAATAGGTCCCGCATCAAGATCGGTCGTCACGTAATGGCTTGTAGCCCCGATCAACTTTACTCCTCGTTCAAAAGCCGCATGATAGGGTTTAGCTCCCATAAATGCAGGAAGAAACGAATGATGAATATTTATGATCTTATCGGGATAATGCATTATAAAATCAGAAGAAACGACCTGCATATATCGTGCCAATACGATAAAATCTATATCATATTTTTCCAATAATTCCAACTCCTTAGCTTCTTGCTCCGCTTTATTGTCCTTATTGATTGGAAATACATGATAATCTATATCGAACCTTTTAGCTACACTTTCCAAATCAGGATGGTTACTGATAATAACAGGAATCTCTACATTCCACTCTCCGGCTGTATATCGCGCCAATATATCATATAGACAATGGGACATCTTCGATACGAATATAGCCATACGCGGCTTGCGATCACTAAAATAGAGATTAAAGCTCATATCATATTTTTGTCCGTATAATGTATTGAAATAATCTTCTATTTTATTCTGTGGAATAATAAAGTTTGTCAGATCCCATTCCACCCGCATAAAAAATGCATGATTTTCCCGATCTACATATTGGTCGAGATACAAAATATTACCTCCGTTTACATTAATAAAATCTGTTACAACCGCTAATATACCCGGCTGGTCTGGACAATGCATCAGTAATATTGCATTTGTACTGTTATTTTTTTGTTTTGACATATCTCATCTATTTTGAAGCGCAAATATAACAAAATAAAAGCGAACAATCCTATTATTCTACAAATTTGAACAAAAATAATCTTACAAAATATCTATTTGCAAGAAATAAAAATTTACATCAGAATTTCACAGGACCTATTTGATCCATTAGCCACAAGATTTTACGTTTTCTTTTCTGCATATATAAAGATGGAGCAGATGAGTTAAAATGTAACGGATTAGGTAATGATGCCGCAATAAGAGCACACTGTGATCGGGTCAATTTTCGGGCTGTAATTCCAAAATGATATTTTGCTACAGCTTCCGCACCATATATATTTTTGCCCATTTCGATAGAATTCAGATACACTTCCATAATCCGTTTCTTTCCCCATAACTGTTCTATCAAAAATGTAAAATAAGCCTCCAATCCTTTGCGAATAAAAGAATGTCCCGGCCATAAAAACACATTTTTAGCGGTTTGTTGAGATATCGTACTTGCCCCTCTGGCTCTTTTTCGAGTTTTATTTTCTTCTATCGCCTTCTTTATCTGCTGAAAATCAAACCCTGAATGTTCTAAAAAAAGATTATCTTCTGAGGCGACTACCGCTTGAGGCAACCATCTGCTCATATCCTCTAAAGAAACCCATCGATGGTATAAACGGGGTTTTTCTCCGGCCATAATACCTTGTGCATAACGGATCAACATAAGAGGCGTTATATATACTGGAACAAAACGGTATAAAAGAACCGAAAGAATCGTCGAAATAAAAAAGAATGCGATAATATTTCTTATAATACGCCGGACACGCTTCATATATTACATTGTTTAAATATAGCTGCAAACGTAAAAATATTTTTTGACTAAATAAGAGCCAGTCCAAATTTTCCAACAAAAAATATTATCAGGTCATTTTTGCGTTTTATTCCGGTCTTTTTTCTCGTTTTCCCTCGTCAGATAGCTCACTATTATCCTCGTAAAAACAGGAAAATATCCTCAAACGAAACTCTAAAATCTGACCCGAGCAAAATTCGGATTGGTTCTTAGAGCCTATCTGAATAAAAAGCCGGCCCAATAACGTAAATATTGGCCGGCTCTCGCAAAGTATAGATATATACTAATTTCGCATCTGCTTAAATTCTATTAGAATAGAGAATCGAACATAGTCGCTATTTCTATTCTCGACTAGCATTTTACTTTATGATAGATACTGTCAACGGTTCACTCTTTAGTGAAGCCTCTTCATCAATGTATGCATTCCAATCTTCAATTGTATCGAATCCAGACTTGCTCCATCCTGCTCCCCAATAATAGACTAATTCCGAACCAGGAGTATAATCTGCAATAGCAAGCACGTGACCATCAGCTCCGCCTCTCAAATTGTTTTTCTCTTTTTCTTCAAAATAGACGGCTTTTGCATCTTTGGCCGTTGGCAAAATAACTCCGACAAATATTGTTCCGTTATTATTATTCGGATTATCGGTCGGATCAGCATAAGTAACATATCCTTTTTCTGCCGAGACTTTATATTGAGCCGAAGATTCAGGATCATGCAATACTATTCCGGCGACTACGGGAGTAGTTTCTTTCAGATTATCATAAGTCACTACAGTTTTGTTTAACTGAGAGCCGGCATCCAATGAAATTAGACGAGTTTCTACTACTGAATCTCCATTTACGATCAATGGATTATATGTCAGTTTTACCGTAAAACGCAAAGGACCGTTATCTAATACTTCAAACGTTTTATAGCAATACGGATACACAATCGTATCGTTTACCATCAACGCAGCAGTTCCACCTCCCAAAGTAGGACCTACTTTATAACAATCCAATCCGTTTCCATGATCTACATGATATGATACAGATTTATACAATTCATCAGCAGCTTTGGGATCTGTTTTCTTCAATTCCGAGATACGGGCTTTTGTTTCAGGATTCAATTCTCCTTCATATCGTTTTTCAACAACCGGTTCTGCAACCGATTTTACCCAAATGTCATAACCGAATGCTCTTTCTCCAGTAGCTTGAAGAGCCGGTCCGTAAGTACGGAAAGCGATTTTATCATTTTCCCAAGCAATATCATCTACACGTTCGGGATACTGTCTTCCGCAAGTTATAGTATCAAATTTTTCAGGGATTCCGGCTTGTACAGTATATTCAACAGATGAATTAGCTTTTACCGTAACCGGAAAGATCAATTTACCGTCATAAGTCAATTGGTAAGGTAGTTGCTTTCCTTGTGCATCCAAAATAACGAACTGTGCCGTATCGGATAATCCGAGCATCTCAGTCACGCTACTCATAGAAATTTCAGCTATTTCATTTTCCCGATCTATCGCCGAGTCATTCTTTACAGAAATTTTGACACTCTTACCTCCACTGCAAGAGAAGCCGATAATTGCAATAAACAGTAATAAAATAATCTTTTTCATATCTTAATTTATTGGTTATTATATATACAAAGCAACCCTCTGTCTCAAAATAGAGATAGAGGGTATAATCTTATTCCCCGCTTTTTATTGGGGTTGCTTTCCGATATAAGCCAAAATACCACCATCTACATAAAGGATATGGCCATTAACGAAATTAGATGCATCAGAAGCTAAAAATACAGCCGGACCCATCAAATCTTCCGGAGTACCCCAACGGGCAGCTGGTGTTTTTGCGACAATGAAAGAATCAAACGGATGTCTTGAACCATCAGGCTGTTTTTCCCGTAACGGAGCTGTTTGGGGAGTTGCAATATATCCCGGACCTATGCCGTTGCACTGAATATTATATTCACCGTATTCTGAGGCAATATTCTTCGTCAACATTTTGAGACCACCTTTTGCTGCAGCATAAGCAGATACGGTTTCGCGTCCCAATTCGCTCATCATCGAACAAATATTGATAATTTTACCATGTCCTTTCTTTATCATAGAAGGAATCACTGCTTTAGATACGATAAACGGACCATTCAAGTCGATATCAATCACCTGGCGAAAATCCGCTGCAGACATTTCGTGCATAGGAATACGTTTGATAATACCGGCATTATTTACCAAGATATCGATAACCCCGACTTCTTTTTCTATTTGAGCAACCAAAGCATTAACCTGATCTTCATTTGTTACATCACAAACATAACCATGTGCTTTAATTCCTTCAGCTTCATAAGCTGCCAATCCTTTTTCAACCAACTCAGGTTTAATATCGTTAAAAACGATTTTTGCACCGGCTTGTGCAAATGCAGTAGCCAAAGCGAAACCTATACCGTAAGAAGCGCCTGTTACAAGTGCAACCTTACCTTCCAATGAGAAATTTACCATATTTAATAAAGTTAGTGTGTTTAAGTTTTATCTAAGATCTGTATTTTTATAGAAATCCTGATCACCATAATCCAGATTTTCACCACCCATACCCCAAATGAAAGTATAATTACTAGTCGCAGCAGCAGAGTGTATCGACCATTCGGGCGACAATACAGCTTCATCTCCTTTCATCCAAATATGACGAGTTTCGGTCGGTTCTCCCATAAAATGGCAAACCGCATTTCCTTCAGGAACTTCAAAATAGAAATATGCTTCCATCCGGCGACTATGAGTATGTGCAGGCATAGTATTCCAGACACTACCCGGTTGCAATTCTGTCATACCCATTTGCAACTGGCATGTTTCCAATACTTGAGATACCAGCATCTTATTGATGTTACGATGATTAGACCCTTCTAATGAGCCCATTTCCGCAACTACGGCATCAGCTTTCGTTACTTTTTTATCTGGATAAGTTTTATGTGCCGGAGCAGAATTGAAATAAAATTTTGCAGGATTCTTATCATCCAAACTTTCAAATGTAACAGTCCGTTCACCTGCTCCGAGATATAATGCCTCTTTGTAATTCAAATCAAAAGCCGTATCTCCCACCTTTACACAGCCCGGGCCTCCGACATTGAATATTCCCAATTCACGACGAGAAAGAAAATGTGTCGCTTTTAACGGATCTATTGCTTCTAATGTAAGTACTTCACCTACTGGTTTAGCTCCTCCTACAATCAAACGATCATACATAGAGTAAACCATATTTACTTCATTATTTACAAACAGGTTCTGAATCAAGAAATCTTCACGCAAACGAGTCGTATCATAGCTTTTCGCATCTCGAGGATTGCTCGCATAGCGAAGTTCATAATTTGTTTTCATAACTATCTAATTTATATGCTTGATTATTAAATTGTTATATTC
>NZ_CEWDCG010000108.1:0-10034 GCF_982436375.1 Coprobacter sp.
ATGCATTTTTTCTGAAAAACAGCCCAAAAATATTTATATTTTTTAACTATACAACCTAAACAAAATAGTATTATAACATTGTTTTATTCTCTTCATTACTGAAATATGCATATCTTTTTAAGCTACAAAAAATACATAACAGTATTTTAATTATCTTTGCAGCCCATATTTATAAGATACAATTTTATGAGCCAAAAGACCGAAATCATATTGATCAATATCTCCGGAGGTGATAAACCGGGAGTAACATCAGCTCTAACACGAATATTAGCACGTTATAATGCTACGATTCTCGACATCGGACAAGCAGACATTCACCACACCTTATCCTTGGGTATTCTCTTTAAAACGACTGATGATAATTCAGGAGAAATAATGAAAGATCTGTTATTCAAGGCTTATGAATTAGAAATAAATATCAAATTTTCTCCGATTAGTGAAAGTGAATATAACAGTTGGGTAAGCCTCCAAGGAAAAAACCGATATATCATCACGATCCTAAGCCGACAAATTACTGCCCGACAAATCGGAGAAGTGACTCGTGTCGTCGCAGAACAGGGATTAAACATCGATGCCATTCAACGGCTTACCGGAAGAATTCCTCTGGACGAATCGGCCCGTAAGCCAAAATCATGTATAGAACTTTCGGTCAGAGGAACTCCGAGAGATAAATCTTCAATGCAATCGAACTTTATGCAATTATCTTCGGAATTAGGTATGGATATATCTTTTCAACAAGACGATATGTTTCGCCGTTGCCGCCGCCTTATATGTTTTGATATGGATTCTACTCTCATCGAAACAGAAGTAATCGACGAATTGGCAATACGTGCCGGAGTCGGTGATGAAGTAAAAGCAATTACCGAATCTGCCATGCGTGGAGAAATCGATTTTTCCGAAAGTTTTGAACGAAGAGTGGCTTTATTAAAGGGACTCGATGTTTCTGTAATGGAAGATATTGCTCAAAATCTTCCTATAACGGAAGGCGTAGATCGTATGATGCAGGTTCTTAAAACAGCAGGATTCAAAATTGCGATCCTTTCGGGAGGATTCACCTATTTCGGAAATTACCTGAAAAAGAAATACGGAATAGATTATGTGTATGCAAACGAATTGGAAATAGAGAACGGGAAGTTGACAGGAAGACACATCGGCGATATTGTTGACGGAAAACGTAAAGCTGAACTATTACGTCTCATCGCACAAGTAGAAAACGTGGATATTGCTCAGACCATCGCTGTCGGTGACGGTGCCAATGACCTGCCCATGCTCAATATAGCTGGCTTGGGAATAGCTTATCATGCCAAACCGAAAGTAAAAGAAAACGCTTCCCAGTCTATCTCAACAATAGGTCTCGATGGTGTACTTTATTTCTTAGGTTTCAAAGATTCCTATATCGGAGACAATAAGATATAAATCAAAAAACTCAAATCCAAGATATAGATTTTCAGAAATACTCTGAAAATCTATATCCAAACAGATAATTTTACCCCAAAGTATATTTTTTTAGGTATTTTACTCGTTTACTACCAATACAATAATTTATAAAGGTTCTGCTATTAAAAAATAGCTTTTTGTATTAACGAAAAATCATTTATATTTGTCTCATTATTTATAATACTTGAAAAAACAGTAATACTTATGAAAAACAACAATTGGTATCCCTGGGTGGTAGTCGGTTTGCTATGGGTCGTTACCCTACTCAATTATATGGATCGTCAAATGCTCTCCACCATGCAAGAAGCAATGAAAATCGACATTTCTGAGCTAAACAAAGCCGAAGCTTTCGGTGCTTTAATGGCCGTTTTTTTATGGATTTACGGCTTTATGAGCCCCATTTCGGGGATGATCGCCGATCGTCTGAACAGAAAATGGCTGATAGTCGGAAGCTTGTTTGTATGGTCAACAGTCACCTATCTAATGGGATATGCAGACAGTTTTCAGGAGCTATATTGGTTAAGAGCTTTAATGGGAATAAGCGAGGCTCTTTACATTCCATCAGCGTTATCGCTTATCGCAGACTGGCATCAAGGAAAATCCAGATCATTGGCCATAGTCATACACATGACGGGATTATATGTAGGACAGGCAGTCGGTGGTTTCGGAGCTACAATCGCAGCGACATTTTCATGGCATTCCACTTTTCATTGGTTCGGAATCATAGGTATCGCCTACTCTCTGATTCTCATGTTCGCATTAAGAGAAAATCCGGCTCATAATATTAAAAAGACAAATATCCCAATTAATAATACAGAAAAGAAAATCTCTTTGTTTAGCGGATTATCTGTTCTTTTCTCGACATGGGCTTTTTGGATCATTCTTTTCTATTTTGCCGCACCCAGTCTTCCCGGATGGGCAACAAAAAACTGGTTACCCACATTATTTTCCGAGACACTGAATATTCCCATGTCCGAAGCCGGTCCTATATCTACGATTACCATTGCCGTCTCTTCATTTATAGGAGTTATTGTCGGTGGTATTTTATCGGATCGTTGGGTACAGAAAAACATTCGCGGAAGGGTTTACACAGGAGCTATCGGTTTAGGGATGACAATTCCGGCTCTAATGTTACTCGGCTTTGGAGAAAGTTTTATGGCAGTTGTCGGTGCAGGGTTACTTTTCGGAATAGGGTTCGGTATTTTCGATGCCAATAATATGCCTATCTTATGTCAATTTATATCCGCAAAATATCGCGGAACTGCCTACGGTATCATGAATATGACCGGTGTATTTGCCGGTGCAGCCGTAACAGAACAATTAGGTAAATGGACCGACGGAGGGAATTTAGGCATAGGTTTTGCCTTACTCAGTATCGTCGTTCTTGCAGCATTGCTCTTGCAAGTTTATTTTCTTCGTCCCAAGACAGATAATATGGAATAAATCATACATTAAAACATAACTACTATGGAAAAAATTAAAGGTCTTATAGATGCTCCGTTTACTCCATTCTATGAAAATGGAGAGGTAAACTACGAACCGATCGATGCATATGCAAAAATGCTCAAAAAAAACGGATTACAGGGTGTATTCATCAACGGTTCTTCAGGAGAAGGCTATATGTTGACGGAAGATGAACGAATGAAACTGGCCGAACATTGGATGGCCGCAGCTCCAGACGGGTTTAAGGTCATAGTTCATGTAGGCAGTTGCTGTGTAAGATCAAGTCGAATTTTGGCTGAACATGCACAAAAAATAGGCGCATGGGGTATTGGAGCGATGGCTCCTCCTTTCCCTAAAATCGGACGTATCGAAGAATTGGTGAAATATATCGAAGAGATCGCAATAGGAGCTCCGAATTTGCCATTCTACTATTACCATATTCCGGCCTTTAACGGAGCTTTTCTACCTATGGTAAAATTACTGGAGGCTGTTGACGGGCGGATTCCTAATTTTGCCGGTATCAAATATACATTCGAAAGCATGTATGAATATAATCAATGCCGGCTTTACAAAGGAGGAAAATATGATATGCTACACGGACAAGACGAGACGATATTGCCTTGCTTGGCTATGGGAGGTGCACGTGGAGGTATCGGCGGAACAACCAATTATAACGGTCGAGAACTGGTTGGAATCATTGATGCTTGGGAAAAAGGAGATCTCGAGTTGGCACGCGAACACCAGAACTTCTCTCAAGAAGTAATAAATGTCATATGCCGCTATCGGGGCAATATCGTAGGCGGAAAACGCATTATGAAACTTATCGGTCTGGATTTAGGCAAAAACCGAACGCCTTTTCAAAATATGACTGAAGAAGAAGAAATTCAAATGAAAGCCGAGCTTGAAGCTATCAACTTTTTTGATCGATGCAACAAACTTTAGACAAAGATGGATATAACAAAATATTTAGATACATGGGCTGTTTCTTATCGAAATGATCTCATAGAGAACATAATGCCCTTTTGGATGAAATTCGGTCTCGATCGTAAACATGGCGGAATATATACCTGTCTCGACCGAGACGGCAAATTAATGGACTCCACAAAATCGGTATGGTTTCAGGGGCGTTTCGGTTTTATCGCATCTTATGCCTACAATCACATAGAAAAAAAACAAGAATGGCTGGCTGCGTCCAAAAGTTGCATCGATTTCATAGAGACTCATTGTACCGATATTGACGGACATCTGTTTTTCGAAGTAACAGAAGAGGGAATACCTTTACGAAAAAGACGTTATGTTTTTTCTGAATGTTTTGCCGCTATCGCAATGTCGGAATATGCCATAGCCTCTGGAGACAAAAACTATGCAACAAAGGCATTGGAGATGTTTAAGAGGATTCTCAAGTTTCTCTCTACACCCGGTTTTTTAGAACCGAAATATTTACCGACACTGCAATCTCGTGGACATTCGATCACAATGATCCTCATCAACACGGCATCTCGAATACGGGAAGTAATTGAAGATCCTGTACTCGACCGACAAATAAATGAATCTCTGACCTCTATACGTCAATATTTCATGCATCCCGAATTTAAAGCTTTACTCGAAATGGTCGGTCCTAAGGGAGAACTTATAGATACTTGCAACGGTCGAACCATTAATCCGGGACATTGCATTGAGACTTCATGGTTTATTATGGAAGAAGCCCGACACAGGAACTGGGATAAAGACTTAGTACAATTGGCTCTACAAATTCTCGACTGGTCTTGGGAATGGGGCTGGGATAAAGAATACGGCGGCATTATCAACTTTCGTGACTGCAAAAATTTTCCACCTCAAGACTATTCTCAAGATATGAAATTCTGGTGGCCGCAAACAGAAGCCATCATCGCTACATTATATGCATATCGAGCTACACATGATGAAAAATATCTTGTCATGCATAAACAGATCAGCGATTGGACTTATTCTCATTTTCCGGATAAAAAATTCGGGGAATGGTATGGCTATTTGCATCGTGACGGAACAGTAGCCCAACCCGCCAAAGGGAACTTATTCAAAGGGCCTTTTCATATTCCGAGAATGATGATATGCAGCTATATGCTTTGTAAAGAAATGATTTGAAAATAACATGGGGACTCATTTATAAAACAATTTGCACACCAAGAGCAAAACAACGAGTTTACTCAGTTAGTTATGCCAAGGCACAATATTTATTCTGAACGATAGTTTAAAATAATAAATAAATGACAAAAAGAATCGTCTTTTTTCTCTATATGTCTTTATTCTTCCTGCCAAGTTTTGCCGGAGAAGAGTCATATACATACTCTGAAATAAAAAAAGAGCCTAAATCCCCCAAAACCGATTACAAAATCATATATGATTCAGAATGCAATATCCCAGTATCCTCTTTTCAAGCAGAGATTTTGGAATTTCCGGTCAGACTCGATTACGTTTACCGGATAAAAGGATTTCCTGACAAAGAAAAAGATTTTACAAAAGGCATTTCTGCCTGTTTTGCCGGTATTTTCAACAAACATAGTACACTGATGATAGGAGGAGGATGCAATTTTCCCGATATTTCGGCGGCAGACGGAGGAACTAAAAAATATTACCGAAGTATATATGCCGCCGAAGTTACCGAAGACTCGCTTTTCACATGGGAAAAAATCGGAGAATTTCCTCAAGATGTTGCCTATGGTGTTACCATATCTACACCCGACGGTATTCTTTGTATTGGAGGCATGAATGCAAAAAAAAGGCTGAATACAGTATATAGAATTACACTAAAAAACAAAAAAGCTGTATTGGAAACTTTACCGGCCTTACCTTGTACTTTAGACAACATGACAGGTTCATTGCTCGGCAACGTAGTGTATGTAGCCGGAGGTAATAAAAACGGTATCCCTTGTAACGATCTTTATTGTTTAGATTTAGACAGTCTTTCAAAAGGCTGGCAAAAATTACAGGACTTTCCGAGATCTCCACGCATACAAGCCGTCAGTGCAGCACAAATCGGCCCACACGGAGAACAAATATTTTGTTTATGGGGAGGCTTCTCTACTTCTGACGGAAATCGACAGGCAACTTTATCGACAGACGGTTATGCTTATTCTCCAAGTACAAAAAAATGGGTTTCATTACCCGATCCTACAAACAACGAAGGAGAGACAGTTTCTTTAGGAGGTGGTAGCATCATTGCCTTATCCGACAGCTTGATATTATGTACAGGAGGAGTAAACAAAGATATATTTTTACAAGCCCTTAAACACAATGCTCCCGACTACCTGTTACATCCCATAGAATGGTATCGTTTCAATAATCGTTTACTGGTATATAACTCTCGTCAAAAAAGATGGAAAGAAATTGCAAAAGTATCTGAGACTGCCAGAGCCGGAGCATCTCTCATTTTCGACAGCTATGGTTATTTACTTATCAACGGGGAACTAAAACCCGGCATTCGTACTCCGGATATAACAAGAATTCTGCTAAAAACAGAAACAAATTCAAAACCAATAAACCGAATTATCCCTAATAAAAATGAATATTAAAAATAAAGGAACTGATCTTTTAGTATCTTCATTTGGAGATGTATTAAATAAAAAATATGATTTGGTCATATTACCATGGGGAGCTACCGAACCGCATAATTTGCATTTACCGTATTTAACCGACTGTATTTTATCGCATAGTATCGCTGTCGATGCAGCAAAAATCGCAAAAGATCATTTCGGCGTAAACAGTATGGTTATGCCTCCGATTACTTTGGGTGCTCAAAACCCGGGTCAGCGGGAATTAAGTTTCTGCATACATGCCCGTTATGAGACTCAAAAAGCAATTCTGACAGATATTGTCTCGTCTCTCCACATACAAGGGATCAATAAGTTAGTCATCATTAACGGTCATGGTGGAAATTGCTTTAAAAATATGATCCGAGATATGTCGATAGATTATCCGGATTTTTTAATTGCCACAAGTGAATGGTATACAGTACTCCCGGCAAAACAATATTTCGACACTCCAGGAGATCATGCAGATGAAGTAGAAACTTCGGTCATGATGCATTATTATCCGGAATTAGTCAATCTCAAAAACGCCGGTAAAGGGAAATATAAATCATTCGCTTTAGAATCTCTAAGAGAAAAAGTTGCTTGGATACCTCGCAATTGGCAAAAAGTATCTGAAGATACCGGTATCGGCGATCCGGCTCTCTCCACAGCAGAAAAAGGGAAATGCTTTGCCAATGCCATAGCCGATAAATATGCCCAGTTATTTGCCGAGCTCAGTCGAATAGAAGAAACAGGAATTTATGAAAAAGAAAACGATAAATAATAATAACCGATAAGATATACATAAGATAAATAGGCAAAACAAAATATAGTATTTACAAGCCGGCCTGAATTTTGCTTGAACAAAGTTTAAGCCGGCTCTTATAACCGACAAAAAATAATACTCGATAAATAATAAATCTCCTATCCCTGAAAACAGAAATACAGTTTTTGAATCTATCTCTTCTATCGATACCGATCTGTCCCAACAAAAAACAAGATCGGAAATAAAGCGAAAGAAAATATTTCATAAAACAAAGAACAAGCAAAAAAGTAATTTTGTTAAACGGATAACTGTTCTTTTGCTATTTAAGCATATCAATTAAAAAAAGTATATAGTATCTCAAAATCATTTTATCCATAAAGATTTGTTCTAAAAAAATCTGTACATTTGACTGATTATTCTTTTTGACTGAAAACTGTATATGAAAAGATTCTTGCTCATATTTACCGCATTTTTGACACTTTCATCCGTTTCTTTTTCTCAAACTGTCGGATTAGTACTCAGCGGAGGCGGGGCGAAAGGAATCGCTCATATCGGAATTATCCAAGCTCTTGAGGAGAACAATGTTCCCATCGATTACATTGCAGGAACTTCAATGGGTGCTATCGTAGGCGCTTTATATGCAATGGGATATACTCCTGCCGAAATGATCGAACTGATAAAGTCCGATGATTTTGCATCTTGGTCAACAGGAAAGATGGAAGAAAAATATATCTACTATTTCAAAAAACCCGATCAAACACCTGAATTTGCTTCTTTCAAAATAGGTTTGAAAGATTCCAGTAAAATAACGCCGCATTTTTTGCCCAAAAGTTTAATAAATCCTCTCCCGATGAATTTGGCATTCATGCGTATATTTGCTCCTTATACAGCACAATCAGGAGGAAATTTCAACAATTTGTTCGTACCGTTCCGGGCCGTAGCTTCGGATGTTTACCATAAACGTCCGGTTATATTCGAAAAAGGAGATTTAGGTGATGCCGTACGTGCCTCTATGAGTTTCCCATTCGTATTTAAACCTATCGAAATAGATAGTGTATTGCTATATGATGGAGGTATCTATAATAATTTCCCGATAGATGTCATGAAAAAGGATTTCAATCCGGATATTATCATCGGAAGCAATGTATCTTCAAATCCTGAAAAGCCTAAGGAAGATAATCTCATGGCACAAATCGAAAATATGGTCATGCAAAAGACAGATTATAAGATCAAAGAAGAAGACGGAATTCTAATCGATTTCAATTTAAAAGAGTATAATCTCCTCGATTTTCCGAAAGCAGACCAAATTTTCAAAATCGGATATGATAAAGCCGTGTCGATGATGGATTCTATAAAATCAAGAATACCCAGAGAACTGCCATCTGAAACACGGAAACTCCAAAGAATGGTATTCAAAAGCAAAACTCCGGAACTCTTATTCGAAGATATATCTATTAAAGGAGGCAATCACTCTCAACAAAATTATATTCGTAAACAGTTTCAATTAGACGAAAATAAACTCCTCGATCAAGAAGATGTCAAACAATCTTACTACAAACTACTCTCCGATTCGAAAATCTCCGATCTTATTCCACACGCTGTATACGATGAAGAATCCGGGAACTTCAAACTTTTATTGAATGCAAAGCTCGAGGATAATATAGCCATAGGATTAGGAGGATATATCTCTTCAGGAAATACCAATCAAATCTATTTAGGAGCAAAATACAGAACTTTAAGTCTCTATTCTTTGGATTTCGACTTAAACGGACAATTCGGAAGATCGTATAATACAGGATTGGCCTCCGCTCGTTTCGAACTGCCGGGAACAATACCTATGTACCTGAAATTTATCGGAGTAGTGTCCAAAAAGAAATATTACGAAAGTGAAAAACTTTTTCAAATCGAAGAATCTCCGACATTTATCACTCAAAGCGAAAATTACGTAAAACTCCGTATGGGTCTTCCGTTCCTTACAAACGCAAAAACCGAAGTAACGTTAGGATACGGATATTTATATGACAAATATTACCAATCAAATACGGTTGACTATTCACAAATTCAGGCAGATAGAAGTTCTTATCGATTGGCAATGGGGTCACTACGTTTTGAAAAAAATACTCTGAACAGTTTTATGTTTCCGGTAACAGGAAATCGAGTTTCCGTAATCGGAGAGGCCGTTTATGGACGAGAAATGTTCAGACCCTCCGACCCCAATTTACACACTGAAAAAGCAACTCACTCATGGTTGCAACTTTCTGGAACTTACGATCAATATTTCAATACCGCACCCAAATTCACACTCGGAGTACGCAGTGAAATAGTTGTTTCCAGCAAAAACTTTTTCAGTAATTATACTGCTACTATTATTCAAGCTCCGGCATTCACTCCTACCCCGCACAGCAAAATGGTCTTTAATGAGGCTTTTAGAGCAAACCAATATATTGCTGCCGGGATTCTTCCTATTTGGAAAATCATTAACAATTTACAATTACGTACAGAGTTATATGGATTTGTACCCTTTTTTGAAATTAAACAAGGTAAAAACAATCAGCCTTATTACGGACGCTTCATGAACTCTTTTAAATATATGGGAGAAATTGCTTTAGTGTACGATCTGCCTTTTGCCTCAATCAGCATTTATACTAATCATTATAGCTACCCCAAAAAGAACTGGAACTTCGGTATCGGGTTAGGACTATTATTATATAATCCTAAATTCTTAGAATAAGAAATTGTTTAAATTTAGCCCGGACATTTCAAGCGTTATCATCTCTTGATTTGCAGAATCTATTTTCTGCAAAAAAAGATTCTGATTTATTATTTGCAAAACAAAAATT
>NZ_CEWDCG010000109.1:0-10032 GCF_982436375.1 Coprobacter sp.
CCAGGAAATAGATGTTTATTATCTGGATAAACGGGTTTGCCATGATTACGATCATATTATCGACAATAATTCAGAAACAATCAGAAATGCTGTTTCTGAAAAATTATCGCATTTAACATCAGGTACTGAAGACTATATAACTGCCTGGAAAGCTCTTCAAGACGAGGCTGCCGAAGTCGTTGTTGATATTCTAAAACCTTTACTTCCTAACTGTGAGTTCTATATACCTAAAGGTAAGAGTACGTATCCTGATATAAAAATTACAGCTCCTAATGGAGATTTGTATGCTATAGATGTTAAGTGTAATGAAGCGAGTAAAGATCCATGGTTTGATATGGCACGATTAGATACGATATACAAAGAGAGGATCAATAAATATGTTTATGAGTGGGAATTAATAATTAAATATGACAGCGAAGATAATGGAAAGTTCCTAAAAGCTTATTTCCTGAAGTTTAGAGAAGTTGTTGGTATGAGACCTGACTGTAAGGGCATTAAGTATCGCCCTTATGATGGAAAAGTTCGACCGAAAACTTGGTCGGACTTTGATAATGAAATTGTTTACTGGAAAACTGACGACGATTTTCATAAAGGCATTGATATTTCATTAATTTATCGCTGGAAAGAAAACATTAAAAGTACACTTGTTCCTAAACTGACAGATGAACAGAAAAAAGAGTTTAAAGCCCTTTTTGATTAAGATATTCCATCTGCCTTTTAACAAATGTTTGTAATTTGTTAAAATCACCTGAATAATCAGAGAGAAGTGTGAATAGTTCGGAATGCTCATTCTTAAGGTCTTCAGAATTTAGCACTTTCTCTTTTTTTATACAAAGATTAATGTATTTTTTTTCAAATTGGTTCTTTGCTAAGTTTGTCGGCTTCGGAGCATTTGAAACGGATTCTCTTTGATAATACAAGTTACCCATTAGATCTGGTACTACCTTTGAGATATTTTTCTTTGCAATTTCAACATAATTCTTGTCTAACTCGGTAATAACATAATGCCTACCTAAGAGCTTAGCTGCGATAGCGGATGTTCCGGCACCTCCAAAAGGGTCAAAGATCACATCTCCTTCATTTGTAAACAACTCTATTATTCTTTCCATCAATTTTGTAGGAAGCTGACAAGGATGATGATCCCGGTCTTTTTTATGTTTTATCCTATATACATCTTGCCAAATATCTGAAAGCAGTTCTTTTTTATCATCTCCGCTATCTTTTCTTTCCTTTACACATTTTGCTCTCAAGCAATAATCTCGACTGTCTATATATTGAAGTTTGTCTATGTTGACAGTGGGTATACCGCCTTCTTTAACAAAGTATAATAATGAGTAATGAGCAGGCAATAATTTGCCTGCTGGAGTTGACAATGCGTCCCAAACAATCCAATTTTTGAAAAGTAGTCTTTTATTCAAAAAAGTGAAATGATGAATTGCCCATTTCGGGATATTTAAAACCAGTAAAGAACCTCCGGGCTTAAGATTATCGCACATTCCTCCAAGCCATTCATTACACCAGTTAATGTATTTTTGATCTTCTTTATCATCTTTATATGTAGAGTAATTTTTGGCCAAATTATATGGTGGATCGGCAAAAGCTAAATCAAAGCTACCCTGCGGATATTTTTCCTTCAAATTTTTAAGATATGCTATACAGTCGGAGTGTACGACAGTATCCAAATGATCTATCTGCTTTTGCGGTTCAAAAATAGAGATGTTTTCTTCTTGTTTGTGTAAGTTTAATGATTCAGTAGTTTGTTCTACCGCCAGAACTTCATTTCCCTCTGATAAAAGTTGTAATATTCTATCTATTACCGGTTTTGGTAATTTGTTTGCGTCTTTAACAGGAAATTCAATAAAATGCCATACATCGGAGATTGCTGTTCCCAAAGGATTGAGCAAATGCTTTTTCCCTCCCCAATCTTTTGTGTTCTGACCGCAATGAATGCAATTTTTATATGGTATTCTTACAAATTTGGTATTTAAATTGAACGGAGTAACACTTTTTTTGCTCTTTGATTTAAGATACATTAAAAGACCGATATGGGACGTTGGAATACTGTTTTCAGTAGTACTAACGCCAAACTCACAAGCAATCCAATATTTAAAAAGATAGTGGTAATCAACTTTCTCTTGATTATTAAGTTTGTCTAAGTATTCGCCAAAATATGCCAGATAGTTAGTCAAACCGTACACGAACAATAATCCGCCGTCTTTTAATAAATTCTTTGCTATATCGATGGTCTTTATAGTCTGATTAACAAATTTTAATATTTGTGCTTCATTTGACGTTTTACCTATATCATTGACTTCGAATGAAGTATTTAGAATAATTGCATCATACGAATCAGTTAGATTTTTGAGTTGAGTATCTGAAATTACTGTTAAGTTTGCTTTTGCAAAGTCTGACGCCATTATATTTGTATTTGTTTATCTGCAGTTTAATTATTACTTTGGGGTATTTATGTAGATTTTCTATAAACGTCTGCACATCCTATATTCAGAGGTGCGGATATTTTATCTCTTCCTTATTCTTTTTTAGTTGATTTTTCAATCCTTTCTATCTATGAATAAATATAACTGATCATTTGAAATATAATAATTCATGCTTATTTATATGCCTGCTTTATCAGTAAATAACAGACTTGTCAAATCTTAGCAAAGGTAATAAATCAGTCAAGAGAAAGCAAATAATAGTATGCAAAATGTTTTGTTACTTTTTTGCTCGATACTTTGTTAGGTATTGAAATACTTTGAAAAGCGATGTGTAAAGATGATAGGGGTTTATATTAAAATACGGTACACTATTTTTAGCGCTTGTCTAACTTTTGTTTCGATAATTCTTTGAACTGGGTTCTTTTTATAATTTGCATGTTCTAATTTTTTACGGATTTGTGTAATATGATTGTTACGTCTTTATAAAATAAATGTAGCCTTGTTGCATTGAGCTTGTAATTTGCGTGTCGGATATTTGCATCGTAAAAAGAACAAAGCAAGAATGATGAACAGAATTACATTGAAACAACTTTCTTTTTTAGTAATAGTTTTTTTCCTATTTTCTTCTACTGCATCAGTCGCACAAACTATTTCAGGTAAAGTATTTGATAAAGAGACCGGAGAACCGGTATTGGGTGCAACCATTTTATTAACCGGATCTTCTGTTGCGACAGCATCGGGAGAAGACGGTTCGTATATGTTAAAAAACTTGCCGTCAAATAAATCTTTGGAAATAGAGTGCCGTTTTATCGGATATAGTATTCATAAAGAGACTATCATGCTTCAGAAAGGAGAGACGAAAAATATCGATTTCTTTTTGGTCTCAGAAGATAAGCAACTTGACGGAGTCGTTGTTACAGGTGTACGAAGACGAAATACCGAGACAGCGATGATTTCGAATATAAAGAACGCCTTGACCGTTTCTACAGGTATATCGGCTGCACAGATCGTCAAAACATCAGACAGCGATGCTGCTGAGATTATCAAAAGAGTACCGGGCATTTCCCTTATTGAGAACCGATTTATTATTGTAAGAGGACTTTCTCAAAGGTATAATAACGTGTCGATCAATAATGGTGCGGTACCGAGTTCCGAAGCCGACGGCCGAGCTTTTTCTTTCGATATTATACCCAGTTCCAATATTGACAATATGATGATTATCAAATCCCCGACAGCAGAATTGCCGGGTGATTTTTCCGGAGGTTTTATAAAAATTTCGACAAAAAATATGCCGGATGAAAATTCTCTCTCGTTAAGTGTCGGTACTGGTATAAATACAGTTACCCATTTTAAAGATTTTTCGTTGTTGCAATCTTCTTCGACCGAATGGTTGGGATTCGATCGGTGTGCACGTCCTTTATCTAAAGATTTTCCTTCGCATCTGGGTTCGATAACCGATCCGTCTCAAATTACTTATTATACGAAAACCGGATTTAATAATGATTGGAATGTAAAGACATTTCGTCCTCTTCCCGACTTGAAACTTAATCTGACATGGAATCGGAAAATCGGAGATAAAGTTGGTACGATTCTTACTTTCGGATATAGTAATGCAAACAAGACAATTCCGGATATGCAGAATACTCGATACGGAATATATAGTGCCACAGCGGATGTTCCTACTATTGAGAAAAATTATATTGATAATCAATTTACAAACGAGGTGAAAATCAACGCGATGAATAACTGGTCTTTTACCCTTGATTCGAGAAATCGATTCGAGTTCAGGAATCTTTTCTCTCAGATCGGGAAAAATCGGTTTACAGAACGTTACGGGACGAGTACGGTAAGCGGTGAGTATTATGAAAATCAGACGGAGATGCTATATTCTTCAAGATTAAGTTATGTGGGGCAGCTTGCCGGACTGCATACGTTGGATGAGGATATGACTCAGACTTTGAACTGGACTGTCGATTATTCGTATGCCAATAAAATGGAACCTGATCGTCGGATTATAAAAAATATCGGGGGAATTCCTGCCGATAAGGTAATTACTTCCGATTTACCTTCTTATAACGATATGATAAACCGTTATGATCAGAAATTGTATGATCATATTGCTTCGGTCGGGGCAGATTATAAAAAAAGTTTTTCCGATCGCTCATGGAATCCTGAAATAAAATCGGGAATATATGGTGAGTATCGCATTCGTGAATATACGCCGAGAGAATTTATTTATCGCTATGACAGACTTTCGGGTGATGAACGGGTAGATTATATAAACTTACCTTATACCGAGATGATGAATGAAAAATGGCTTGGTTATGATAAAGTTTATATAGAGGAGACAACGCGCAAATCGAATGCGTATGACGGAAAGAACAGTATTGCGGCTGCTTATGTAGAAGGAGTGTTTCCGTTCGGTGCATTTCAAGCGAATTTGGGTGTGCGTGCCGAGTGGTGGAATATGTCGATAAAATATGACCGTGCGATCAGTGCGTCACAGATACTGATGACAGAATATAAGTACGATAAAGTTTCGGTTCTTCCGTCTTTTAATGTTACTTATAGTTTTAATGACAAAAATCTTATCCGGTTGGCATACGGACGTTCGGTCAATCGTCCCGAATTTCGTGAAGTTTCTCCCGCTGTTTATTATGATTTTGAGCTTTTTGCCGAAGTGCAGGGAAATCCCGATTTGAAGATGGCTACGATCGATAATGTCGATCTGCGATATGAGCTTTATCCTTCGGCCGGAGAAACCGTCAGTGTCGGATTATTTTATAAGAATTTCAGAAATCCGATAGAATGGAATTTTATCGATATGGGTGGCAGTTATCGTTACAGTTACGAAAATGCCCGTAGTGCTTATACGACCGGAGTTGAGGTGGATATTCGAAAATCGCTTGACTTTATAAATATTCCCGACTTGACTTTAGTTCTTAATGCGGCATGGGTGAAAAGCCGGGTCAAATTTAGCGATGAAGGGTTGGTAAAAGAGAAAGACCGTCCTCTACAAGGTCAGTCTCCGTATATCGTGAATGCCGGACTTTATTATACTTCTTCCGAAAAGATAGGATTATCGGCAAGTTTATTATATAACATTATCGGTAAACGTATTGTCGGGGTCGGAAAATCTACCTCTGTCGATGGAAACAGCGATTATGATGTCCCTGACGCATACGAGATGCCCCGTAATGTCCTTGACTTGACTATAAATAAAACATTCGGGAAGATAGTTTCTTTGAAATTGGGGATCAAGGATATTCTGGCACAGTCGGTTATCATGAAACAATTTCCCACTACGACGATCGATGGCGTAAAACAAGAACGGGAACAGATTACCCGGAAATATACGCCCGGAAGATCGATATCACTAAGTCTTTCTTTAAAGTTTTGATCATAAACCAAAATTAAAAAACGATGAAATCAAAATTGAAATTTTTTGTTTTAGCAGTAATCGGTGCTGTTTGTGCAGCCGGATTTACGAGTTGTAACGATGATGATGACAATGGGGGCGATCCTGCTGTCACCGGAGAAGTTATCGATTTGGGAGATGGTTCCGACAATTATGAGATAGCGGGTGATTTGACATTGACCTATCCCAATACTTATAACTTGAAAGGTTTTGTTTATGTGCCTGACGGCAAGACGATAACGATAGAGCCGGGCGTGGTTATCAAAGGAGATAAAGCCAGTAAGGGTACGTTGATTATTGAACGTGGAGGTAAAATCATGGCAAAAGGCGAGCAAGATCGTCCTATTGTGTTCACTTCATCACAAGCTCCCGGAAGCCGGAAGCCCGGAGATTGGGGCGGATTGATTATTTTAGGAAAAGCGAAGAATAACGCAGGTGAACAGACTATCGAAGGGGGAGTACGTTCGAAACATGGAGGAAATGATGATGCGGATAATTCCGGAGTGTTAAGCTATGTCCGTGTTGAGTTTGCCGGGATAGAATACTCTACCGATAACGAGATCAACGGTATTACTTTCGGATCGGTAGGAGCAGGTACTCAAGTCGACCATCTTCAGGTGTCTTATTCAGGAGATGACAGTTATGAATGGTTCGGCGGTAAAGTAGATGCCCGCTATTTAGTCTCTTTGGGTTGTTGGGATGACGACTTCGATACCGATAACGGCTATCAGGGACGGGTACAGTTTGCTGTTGCTCTCCGTAATCCGCAATACGCCGATAAATCATGTTCGAACAGTTTTGAGTCGGATAATAACAGTTCAGGTAGCGTAATCGATCCGACCACTCGCCCTATTTTTGCCAACGTGTCGCTTTTCGGTCCGGTTACCGATCCGGCCAATTATCAAGATAAAGGAAATGATAAGGGTAGTACGATGGGCTGTTTCCAGACCGGAGTTCAAATACGTCGGAGTTCAAACTGCAATCTGTTTAATTCCGTTATTGCCGGATATCCGATCGGTTTGATTATCGAGAATGATAAGGCCGGTTCTAATTCTCAGGAATCTGCTACGGCAGGGACATTGAATATTTCCGGATGTGTGATTGCAGGATGCCAAAAAGCATTTCAAGATAAAGCTCTGAATCCGAAAAATCGGGAAAGCGTTATTGATCCCTCTGATCCCGGTACGTTTGTGAGTGCATATTGGGCTACTGCTGCGCTCTCCAATGAAGGAGTCTTATCTTCTATTTCTGATTTGAAATTAAAAGGAAATCCTCAACTGTTGAACGGTACACCGGATATGTGTCCGAATACCGATAGTCCGTTAGCTGCCGGAGCAGTATGGACCAATAGTTATGTAAATAACTCGTTCTTTACCAAAACGGCTTACAGGGGAGCTTTCGGCCCTACTGAAACCGCTTCGGATAATTGGATGAGCGGATGGACTAATTTTGACCCTCAGAATACGGTATATTGATTAGATTCTTGTTTTGTCGGAAGGAGGGGGAAGAGATTTTCTCTCCTTTCTTTTTCATGTCCCGAAGTAATCCGGGACATTTTCGTTATATTTGCATAGACTATTCTTCATAACTATACATCATACACACACGATGAATTACAGAGCAAAGTATTTGTTAATCCTTTCTTTCTTATCCTTATTTGCGGGGTATGACCTGTTTGCGGTTGCAGCATCTTCTCATAGAAAAAAAGAACATCTTTCTGAATATGTGAATCCGTTTATCGGAGCAAGCACCAATGTCCGGAAAGCAAGAGCCGGTCATGGATTGGGAAAAACTTTTCCCGGAGCTACGACACCGTGGGGAATGACTCAAGTAAGTCCTAATACGATTACAGGAGGTGATAATGGTCCGGGGTATAGTGACGAACATACGACGATAGAAGGCTTTGCTTTGACGCAAATGAGCGGAATTGGTTGGTATGGAGATTTAGGCAATTTTTTGGTTATGCCTACAACCGGGGAATTGTTTACTTATCGGGGTAGTGAACAGTATCCCGAAAAAGGATACCGTTCACGTTATGACAAGCGATCTGAAAAAGCTTCTGCCGGATACTATTCGGTTTTTCTTTCCGATTATAAAATAAAAGCGGAGTTGACGGCTACACCGCATTGCGGAATTATGCGGTTTACTTATCCGAAACATAAACAAGCCCGTATTCAGATCGATCTCGCCCGCCGTGTGGGAGGAACTTCTACTCGGCAATATATAGAACGGGTAGATGATCGGACTATACGAGGATGGATGCGTTGTACGCCTGCTGGCGGAGGATGGGGAAATGGATCGGGAAAAGCAGACTATACAGTATATTTCTATGCGCAATTCAGTTGTCCATTGAAAGAATACGGGATATGGAGTGCCGATATTCCCGATAATTGGACACGTCGGTTAGGTGATATAGGAAAACCCGAATATATCGACCGGGTCATCCATGCCGAGACGTTTCATAAACGGGACAAAATGGAAGGAAATCATTTAGGATTTTATACGGAGTTCCCTACAGAAGAGGACGATGAGGTGGTTGTAAAAACCGGTATCTCTTTTGTCAGTATGAAGGGGGCGGAGATGAATTTGAAAGCCGAAGTGCGAGGGTGGAATTTTGATCGTTATCGGGACAAAGCTGCCTCTCTGTGGGATGAAGCTTTGAGCAAAATAAAAGTGTCGGGAGGTACTCGAGATATGAGAACGATCTTTTATACAGCGCTTTACCATACAATGATAGATCCGAGGGCATTTACCGATGTTACGGGTGAGTATATCGGAGGCGATAAGCAAGTACACAAGACCGACGATTTTATCAAACGGACGGTATTCAGCGGTTGGGACGTATTCAGAAGTCAGTTTCCTTTGCAGACAATTATTAATCCGGAAGTCGTAAACGACATGATCTGTTCTTTCATATCTCTTGCCGAAGAGAATGGTACGAAATATTATGACCGGTGGGAGTTCTTGAATGCTTATAGCGGATGTATGGTCGGAAATCCCGCTATATCGGTAATTGCGGACGCTTATCGGAAAGGAATTCGTAATTATGATGTAAAAAAGGCTTACGCTTATGCGGTAAATACAGCTGAGAAAATGGGGAATGATAAAAAACTCGGATATGTGCCGGGAAGGGTTTCCGAAACATTGGAATATGCTTATTCCGATTGGTGTCTCTCTGTATTGGCGGAGGATTTGGGCTGTAAAGAAGCTGCTGCCGAATATTTTGAACGTTCCCGTTCTTATTCTAAAGTTTTCGATGAAGAACAAGGGTGGTTCAGACCTCGTAATGCAGATGGTACATGGAAAGAGTGGCCTGAAGAAGGGCGGTTGAAAGAAAGTTACGGATGCGTGGAAAGTAATCTTTATCAACAAGGGTGGTTTGTCCCTCACGATATTCCCGGAATGGCAGATTTAATGGGTGGAAGAACAAAAACTTTGGCTGATTTGACGAACTTTTTTGAGAAATGCCCGTCCGATTTTTTGTGGAATGCTTATTATAATCATGCTAATGAACCGGTTCATCATGTCCCGTTTCTTTTCAATCGTTTAGGAGCACCTTGGCTTACACAGTATTGGACAAGGGCTATTTGTAACGGTGCTTATAAAAATAAAGTGGAGGGTTTGGTCGGCAATGAAGATGTCGGCCAGATGTCTGCATGGTATGTTTTGTCGGCTATGGGATTTCATCCGGTGTGTCCCGGAGAGACTCGGTACGAATTGACAACGCCATTGTTCGACCGGGTCGAAATAAAATTGGACGATCGTTATGCAAAAGGGAAGAAATTCATAATTAAAACAGTTGGAAATGCTTCGGAGGCTTGTTATATCCAGTCTGCAAAATTAAACGGGAAATCTTTAGAAAAATGTTATATAGACCATAGCGATATTATGAATGGCGGAGAGATATCTTTTCGATTGGCGTCGTATCCTAATTATTTATGGGGACTTGAGTAATTCCAAAGAGCGTTTGTGAAGCTGTTTTTTGTCCCGATAAGGAGCATAGCGGACTTGAGATGTGCATGAGCGGGAAAAAGGATCGGAAAAGGGACTTGAAAAGATATATGGTTTTACTTTTTGTCTCCAATGGCCGGAGTTAAAGATATATTTGTATTTTTGTAAGAAATTTAATTAGTTTCTTAAACAGGTTTTGAAATACTTGGACAATTTATCAGCCTT
>NZ_CEWDCG010000110.1:0-10028 GCF_982436375.1 Coprobacter sp.
TTATTGTTTTCACTTGTCAAATAGCAAGACAAGTGAAAACGGAAAGAAAGACTGGAAAAAAATGCAAAGAGGTCCTTATCGAAAAATTCAGACAGACTTAAAAAATTCAAAACGGATTGATCCGGATCATTCATAATCATACGCATACATAGATCCAATAATTTTCAGCGTATCTTAATCTTAGAAAACAAACAACTAATAAAAAACTTGTTTGTTATTATTAATCAGCCGGTAAAATACTTTTAATAACCATATAAATAAAATAGCCTATGAAACAGGAAAAAATACTAACTCTCACACTCTCTCAACTAAAGCAACTATATAAACAAGAACTTCCTGCACTTATATCAATCGCGCAAAATAGTCCCAATGAAGAAAAATTCAAGATACAATTAAATGCATTTATAGATACTATACCGACAAACAATACTCAAGAAACGATCAAAATGTTGATAGACTACGATGGAAAATCTATCTTCGAACTCTCTACGGGACAAAACATCCAAATAAAAACAATCTCTCTCTTATATCGATTTCTCACAGAAAATTTAAACGACGAAGAAACTCCAACAGATTTATTCATCGATCTATATTTTCTATTTAAAGGATCAGAAAACAATTATACCTCCCCATCTTTACAACAAATCAAAAAACGTACACACCGATGGGAAAGCGGTCTGGATAAGAAAGTAATAGAAATTCGGGAACAAAACAAAGAACGAATTTTACATATTCTGATACAAAAAATCGAAAATAGGAAAACTGCGTCTCGTTATCATTTCGAATCTGACCTAAACTATAATGAAAAATACGAACTTGTCAAAGAATGGTGGAACGACTTCAGATTTCATCTTTCGACAGCCGTAAAAAGTCCCAAAGAACTGAATAGATTTTTAGGAAATTCTCTCTCTGACGAAACCATGTATCTATTGCAACGGGCAAAAAAAATCGGAATGCCATTCTTTGTCACTCCGTATTATCTTTCACTATTAAATATAAATGAAGAAGGATATAATGATATTTCTATACGTAGTTATATCTTATATTCTCCCGAACTAGTCGAAACATACGGCCATATAAAAGCTTGGGAAAAAGAAGATATTGTAAAAGACGGAAGGCCAAATGCTGCCGGGTGGTTGCTTCCTGAAGGTCATAATATTCACAGACGTTATCCGGAAGTGGCAATTCTCATACCTGATACAATGGGACGAGCCTGTGGAGGTTTATGTGCGTCTTGTCAAAGAATGTATGATTTTCAAAGTGAACGGCTAAACTTCGAATTCGAAAATTTACGCCCGAAAGAAAGCTGGGAGAAAAAACTCAAACGACTAATGGACTATTTCGAAACGGATACTCAATTACGCGATATACTCATTACCGGAGGCGATGCATTAATGAGTCAGAACAAAACTTTACGCAATATATTAGAAGCGGTTTACCGAATGGCTGTCCGTAAACGTAAAGCAAACAAAAATCGTCCTGAAGGAGAAAAATATGCAGAGCTGCAACGCATCCGGTTAGGATCACGTCTTCTGGCTTATTTGCCGATGCGCATCGACCAAGAATTGATCGACATACTTAAAGAGTTCAAAGAAAAAGCTTCCGCAATCGGTGTCAAGCAATTTATTATACAAACACATTTTCAAACACCGCTTGAAGTCACTCCCGAAGCTAAAAATGCTATCCGAAAAATACTATCCGCCGGATGGTTGATTACTAACCAACTCGTATATACAGTGGCTGCTTCCCGCCGAGGACACACAACTCGTCTTCGCCAGATTCTTAATCATTTAGGAGTAGTCTGTTACTATACCTTTTCGGTAAAAGGATTTAACGAGAATCATGCCGTATTTACTCCTAACAGCCGTTCCTTGCAAGAACAACACGAAGAAAAAATTTATGGCAACCTTTCTGCCGAGCAAGCAAAAGAATTGTGTTCTATCCTCGAATCCGGAGAAAATACAGCGAATAGTCTCCGTTCTTTCTTGAGCAAACATCATCTACCTTTTGCCGCTACAGACAGAAATGTGTTAAATCTCCCAGGAATAGGTAAAAGCATGACATTCCAAACGATCGGAATTACTGAAGATGGGAAACGAATATTACGCTTCGATCACGATCATACCCGTAAACACAGTCCGATTATCGATAAAATGGAATATGTCTATATCAAAGAAAACAAATCTATTGCAGAATATTTGCGCCAGCTCATAAAAATAGGAGAAGATGCCGAAGATTATGCAACAATCTGGAAATATTATCAAGGAGAAACAGAACCCCGTTTCAAACTCCATGAATATCCGGAACTTCCATTTCAAGTAACAAAACAAATCAGTAATTTGATTATAAACTAACTACGGAGAAAAAATTATTCTGAATAATACTTTATTTGTATTATTCAGAATAACCAGCCTAACCCTTAACACCTAAAATTCTACCATTTCCATATAATCGAGATTCCAACCTTCTATACCTAAGACAGGATTCTCTCCTTGTAAATCTTTTGCATTAAACTCAAGAATCACTTGCTTGGTCTCTCCCGGTAATAAAGAAAAATAATTATCACTATAATAAACCGGAAGCACCCGTTCTTTTGATCTATCACGCAAAACTTTCAAACGAGTCATCAACGCAATATTCTTTCCTACATTTTTAATATCGACCGTCAAAAATACCTTTCCTCCACTTTTTTCCCAATAAAGACTATATTGCAGGTCGGCCGGAAGCATATTCGACAAATCGGAATACTCTTGATACTCATTTCCCCTCCAGTAAAAATTATCGGTAATAATTTTATTTCCGTCTTTCAGTTCCAATTTTATAAAATGAACCGGAGAAAGTTTTTTCGGATAAACGATAGACATGCAATCCGTAACGGTATCAGATCCGGAATCCAGTCGTACAGAATCTCGCAACATCAAAGTACCGTCCATATTATAGATACGCACTTCTGCAATCAAATTTTTATATCCTTGGCGAGTATTATTCGCAACTTTGACTTTATCAAGCTGACTATCCCACAGAATATGTAACGGTTCTAAAGCTTTTTTACAACCATAATAACCGGCTGTCAGATCAAGGTAATAATCATAAGTCTGCCATACAGTGTTCGGCCATGCAGACTGACTCATCCACATTAACATACCATTACTCTGAGCACCGACAAAAGATTCGAACATAGCCTTATGATTTTCCATATTGACCATCTGCGCTTTCTTGCAAAAATCCTGCAAATCTGAGGCCTTGCCATAACGGTTCACTGCATTCATAAAACCGGATGCACCTTGCGCCGAATGAATACAAAAATCATGTAGCCCCCAGACATCATTCACCGGCCAATATTTATCTTCCGGCAACATCTTCTTCATACTTTCTATTGAGGGGATATTAGGCATTCCCATCTCCGAGTGAAGTTTCCTATGCGTTCTTATCTTAAAATAATGCCTCGGATTCTGAACGCTGTAAGGTCCAAATCCAGAAACCGTACCGGTCGCAGAATGAGGTATATACAAACGAGTTCCGTCCAACAAAGATGTCTGCTCTCGCAACGCCTTATTTAATGTTTCCGGAGGATTACCCTCATTGCGTCCGCAATACAAAGCTATCGAAGGATGATTTCTAAAATGTTTTATTTTATCGACAGCATTCTTCATAAACATCTTTTCATCATTCGGATTAGGGCCATCTCCCGGATTAGCTAACCAAAAATCATCCCAAACCATAACTCCATATTTATCACAAGCCCGATAAAAATCCTCATCTCCAGTCATTCCTACCCAATTACGGATCATATTGAAATTTTCTTCCTTATGTAAACGAACCCGAACATCATATCCCTCTTTATCCAATCGAAGCATAGACTCGCTAAGTCCCCAATTGCCCCCTCTGAAAAATATACGAGTACCGTTTACATACGTTTTCAAGACACCGTCACTCTCATCATAACTCATCTCCCGTATTCCGAAAGGTATAGTTTTCTTATCGGATACACCTCCGTTCGCCACAAAAGATAATTCGAGCGAGTACATATTCTGTTCACCATAACCGTTAGGCCACCACAAATCGGGATTTTCGATACATAACTGAGGCAAGGTATTTTTATCCAAGACCAAATCTCTATGTTCAAAAGCATTCAATGACACGCTCCGGCTAAAACGGATATTTCCCGGATTGATTATTCCCATCAATTTTCCCTTACAAGCCCTGTCCGAATGATTTTGTAATTCGACTCTCAAAGTCAAATCAGCAGAGGACAAATCTGGCAAAGGCAAATCCGATATAATAAAAGGATCAATCAAAGAAACATCGTTGGTAGCCGAAATAAACACATCATCCTGTATTCCTATATTTCTACCTCGCATCGTCGGTAACCAATCCCAGCCCACACTGGCGTGAATCGTCGGATTATCAGCTCCCAGCACTCCTCCATTTTTTCCGGCGCTATTCAAACTTTGTACAGTTATCTGTCCCGGAGTATCATTTTTATAAATATATACTGCAATACACGCCTTTTCACCTGAAACGACATAAGGAGTTATATCGAACTTTCCACGAATAAAAGCACCCTTTATATCTCCGACACGATGTCCGTTTACAAATACATCGGCTTTCCAATTAATTCCGTTAAAATTAAGCCAGATTCTTTTTCCTTTATACTTATTAGGAACAATAAAGATTGTACGATACCAAAAATCTGCAGTAAAAAAAGCATCTGATATTTGCAGTTGTTGATCTCCAAAATTAGGATCGGGAATAGCTCCTATATTCAAATAACTGGTCAACACCGTTCCCGGAACTGTAGCGATGATCCAATCCCGGTCATCAAATACCGGATCAGAGACCTCAAGACCATCTAATTTCACCAAACTTGCACGCTGCACTTTCCAATTTCCTCCGGTCAAATAATAAGCCCCTTCTTTTCCCATATACGGAACAGCCATTTGTTTCGGGATTACTCCTCCCGTCCCATAAACTTCCATCTCTGCCAAAGAATAATGCTCCGAAATACCGTCTGTCATATATAGCCTTACATATTTCGCAGTTGCCGTAGTCAGTTTTATTTCTTCTATTCCTCCTTTCCCCTCATTCGTTGAATACAGCGAACGCCAATTGCGTTTATCAGTAGAAAATTGAATTTGATATGACTGTGCAAACTCTTCTCCCCAAAACAACTTTACTTTATTGATCCGACAAATCGTCCCCAAATCAATATAAACCCATTGATCCTCCTTTCCAGCACTCTCCCATTTACTCGAAAAAACAGCCCGATCGATTCGACTGACATTTTTCTCGAACAAGTCTATCTCAGACAATTGAGTACGGTTATCCCCTCTATTATCTGTAATATCGAGCCTATACATTCTATACGCATTCGTGTTCTTTGCTGTAAAAGAAAGAGACTCTTTCCGCTTGTTAAAACGAATATCGGAACGCGTATCTAACAAAGTCCAATTCTTACCATCATTCGATCCTGAAAATGTCCAATTTTTCGGATCTCTTTTTTCATCATCATTGGCAGAAGTCAAGACATAACGATCTATTATATAAGACGCTCCATTTGCAAATTCATACTGAATCCAACCCTCCGAATGGAATGTCAAATATTTTGAATTCGGTGATCCGTCAAACAGATTTTCAGGAGATTCTCCAGATGGAAAATCTGAATATTGTACCGTAATTTTCGAATCTCCCTGAACATCCGTATTTCCATCAGTAATTAAATGAGCCGTATAATCAAAATTCGAACATGAAGAATGATAAGCAGCCCTATTCAGTGCTAAATTATGGACTTGCACAGAATTATCCGGGACAAACGATATAGGGGAAACTATATTTTGACCTTGCAGAGTTCCTCCCACACAAAAACATAATATACCCCAATATCTCAAAAATCCGGTGAGAGAAGATCTTTTTATTTTTTGAATCACGTGTAACGTTTTATAGTTTAATATCTACCTTCTTTCCTACATACTTAACAACTTTATCAGGTGAGTTTTTTTCTACACCTCTTCCCTTCTCGGAAGAAACTAAAACAACACGAAACTCTCTTTCTTTCGACATGCCTTTATACGCACCCCGCCGTTTCCTAATGGTCAACGTCCTCTTTTTTTCATTCCACATAAAAGGAATCGAACTATATTCTCCTCGCTCACAATCAAATGTTTCCCCGTCATC
This sequence comes from Coprobacter sp., assembly GCF_982436375.1. NCBI lineage: Bacteria > Pseudomonadati > Bacteroidota > Bacteroidia > Bacteroidales > Barnesiellaceae > Coprobacter > Coprobacter sp. The sequence goes on from NZ_CEWDCG010000110.1 coordinate 6,175, forward strand.
TTCATACAATTCGAACCGACCGTCCGCACCTTGATATACACGTACTTCAACCGGAGCACTTGAATCAGGATTCATTAATAATGATACGTTCATAGGAATAATCGACCCGGCCGGAACATATACAGGAATACGCTCTATCGGAGCATCTGCTACGATTGTTTGCCCACCTTCGTAGTTCTCTCCCGTCCAAAAATCAATCCAACGCTTCCCTGAAGGAAGATATACCTCACGTTTGCGGTCTCCCGCATTCAAAACCGGACAAATTAAAAGGGAAGGACCATACATAAACTGATCTTTACAATCGAGAATTTTTTTATCTTCCGGAAAATCGAAAGCCAACAACCGCATCGGTGTATAATGATTGCGAGTTACCTGACCAGACAAAGTATAAATATAAGGGAACAAAGCATAGCGTAAATTGATAAATTCCGTACAAATTTTTTGCGCTTCAGCACCATATGCCCACAATTCATTCGGAACTTTCGTATTACCCGGATAACGTCTTCCATGTGCTCGAAATACAGGACAGAAAGTGCCATATTGAAACCAACGAGTAAACACCTCCCGATAGTTTTTATCAGCAGGATCGCCACCTGAATAACCTCCAATATCGGTAGTCCAATAAGGAATCCCGCAGGCTACAAAATTTAACCCGGCCGTTACTTGTTTACGCAACTCATCAAAAGTAGTGGGTATATCTCCCGACCAAACAGCCGTACCTACTTTTTGCTGAGAAGCCCATGCACAACGTGTCAATATATAAGGCCGCTGATTCGGACGAGTTTTCAGTAACCCGTTATAAAACGTCGTAGCGTGTACTAACGGATAAAGATTACGAACTTTCAATGCCGGTCCGTCGTGAGTTACAGTCGGTAAAAAAGAGTTTACCTGATCCGGTTCACAACCATCCAAGAACCAGCCGTCAATTCCCAAATCGACTAACGGCATTACCTGTTTCCAGTAAATCTCGGCAGCTTTAGGACTAAATGCATCATAAATAATGCCATCCAGAGCTTTTGCTTCGTCCAGTAATAAACCGTCTCTATTAAACTCTTCATAATTAGGAATTCCGGGACGGAATGTCGGCCATATCGTAATTACGGCACGAGTATTATAATTTTTATGTAAAGAACTTAACATTCCCGGAACATCAGGGAAAAGATTTTCATCAAATCGATGAGAACCCGTACCATATTTCTGCCAATAAAAATAATCGATAAAAATTGTGCTCATCGGGATATTTTCCTTGTGCATCCGTTCTGCAATATCCATAACTTCTTTTTGCGTTGCATATTTATTTCGACTTTGATGATACCCCAAAGACCAATAAGGAATCATAGGAGCTTTACCGGTAAGCGAACGATAAGAAGCAATCAAATCATCTAATTTATCTCCTACGAAATAATAATAACTGATTATATCTCCTATATCAGACTGAAAACTCATCCCCATTTTGTTATCTTGAAAAATAGTTCGAGACGGATTATTCCATAATATTCCCCAACCTTTTGTCGAATAAATAACAGGAACAGCGGCCTGAGTATTAAATTGCACCAACTCTCTTCTTTTACCTCTCAAATTCAACGAATTATCTCTAAATTGTCCTAACCCGTAAAGAGCATCTTCCGGAGATAAACTAAAGCGACAAGCCACTTTTTCTCCATATCCGGTTTCAGAACGGCCTCCGCCCGGATATTCTTGTATCAACAATTTGCCCAAACGATCATACAAACAGATTTGCCCCGTACGTTTTTCTACGGTAGCAGAAAAACGATCTGTTTTTAATAAAATCCGCTCGGAGTCTTCCTTTACCGAAAATTTTGCTCCGGCAGGTTCTTGAGAAACTGCATAATTTTTCTGCGATTCGATCGCATTCAATGATCCTGAATGAACCGCAAGAGCTCCGAATTCATAAGGTTTCAACCGTAATACTCCAGACTCCGTATTTATCCATAAAGCCCCTTCCGCCTTTTTCCATGAAATAACCGGTTGCTTTCCCATACTTCTTAGATCATCATTCGATTTGCGAGGAAAAACGACATCTGCAAACTGTTCTCCCGCAACAACCCTACTAAATTCTCCGGCATTGCCTTTTTCGCATAAAAAGGTAATCCGGTCAAAAGAAAAATCTCCGGATAAAGTCATAGACGCTCCTTCAACATCAGGAACTGATGCTAAGGGAGGATTTATGAATAAATAAGCCTTATTTTTTTCAACCCTTAAAATAAGTTGTACGGCATTTTCCATTTTTTCACGGCATTTTTTCGAACCGAAACAAATCGTTTTATCCTGACCGACAGCTCCCACAAATAACTTTTCTTGAGAATTTTCTAATAAAGATAATCCTAAACGTCCGTTTCCGGCAATCTTCCGAACTGAAAAACTTATCCATAAAGTTTTAGTATTTCGATATTCATCAGACAATTCACGGGAAAGTTTTATATTATCTTTTTTTGCATCTAAAAACAATCTGTTTTTAAAGACAGCGACACCAGTCACATCTAAACCTGGTTCTAAAATCTTTACTTCTGAACAGTCTCCCTTCCAATCCGACTTCCATCCTCGCTCTCTTTGTCCATATCCTGAGGAAAATGATACAAGACAAAATAACAAACAGAAAAATTTTAAATACTGAGTCTTTAACTTACTATTCTTTCCGCTCTTCATAATATCAAAAAAATACTTATCGTTAATCTATTACTTTTTCCAACGTATTTTAACCGGAGAATCTCCGGGCATAAAATCAATGCAAATTTTATCCGAAGCAATTGTTGCAGGAAGCTTCTTTCCTTTCTGTGTTGCTTTAACAGATGTCACTCCGGTTATTTCTATAACTAACGTAAGAGGTTCAGTAAAAAGCTTTTTATCTAAAGTCATCTCCGTTTTACAAATCAAACCGTTCTTTCGGGGAGTCACTGATAAACGAACATTTTCAGATTCCTTCACATAACTGGCAATTTCAAGAAATGTACCGACCCATATTCGGTCTTCTTTAGATTTTACATAAGCCATGTGATTATCCAAAACATCCGCTGATGGAAACGCATCAAAACCATCAATAATAGCATGTATCATCGGTATGCCCCACTCTCCTTTTTTAATTAATCCGTCAGCCCAATTATTCATCCACTGAGTCGTTGTTCTATATCCCCAGCCCGAACAGCGTGTACGAGTATCCACACGATTCTCCATCGCAATAGCAAGAACTTGATCATTAAATGCATTATAAGGATAACAGAATGTCCGGGGCTTCTTTCCTATTTTCAACAGAATAAGACTATCGGCTTTCTCTATCTCCGCACGAATCTCCTGTTCCGATTTCAGATTTACAAGATTCTTATGAGACCAACCGTGATTCGAGATTTCATGTCCATTATCCGACATCTCTTTTAATCTTTTCCATGTAATCCCACCCCACTTCTTTTTCGAATTTGTAAGAATTTCTTCTGTCTCAGGAACCATCGAAGGTATTGCCCAAAAAGTTCCTCGAAAACCATATTTTTCAAGCATAGGGGCAGCCAATATGCTCTGATCTCTCAACGCATCGTCAAAAGTATAGCTGATAGCGCATGCCTTATCACCTTTAAAAGAAGCAATACGAACTTTCGGCATATCTACACCCTGCTCGTCGACCTTTTTATTAATCCTTTTTGCATCAACCGATTCCGGCAACAATATTATCAAAAAAAATAAAGACAGAAAAAGAGAAAAATTGAAATTCTTCATGGTTGTAAAATAATATATGTGTGTATCGCAAATCAAATATTTTTAACAAAGAAAGCCTTGTTCTATTAAATATTCAACCGTATTTGAATTAATTTCTTATTAAAATTTTTATATACATAATTTAAAAG
>NZ_CEWDCG010000111.1:0-10021 GCF_982436375.1 Coprobacter sp.
ATTGAAAATAGATTGATATATTCCAAAAGTCGATATTATTTTATATAGAGAATCGCACTTGTTTTATCAGAGTTTTTTTTCATAGCATATAAAATTCCCTCGATTTCTTGTTATCGTTCCGGTTTTTGTATATCCTAATTGTTCATAAAGGTTTGCTGCTGTATGGTTGCTGATGCGGGTATCCAGTTGTAACGATGTGTATCCTTGTTCATGGCCAAATGTTTCTGCAAAATTCATTAATCGGCTTCCGATGCCCTCTCTTTGTCGATGAGGATCAACACATAGTCGATGTAATACTAAGGGTGATGTTCCGGAATTTTTCCATATAATACTTTGGTAGTCGGGATCTGGTCCGGGAACAAGAGATATGATGCCGATGACAATATGGTTGTCTTCATAAAGATATAGATACTGATTATCTATATCTTTAACAAAAATTTCTTTGGTGGGGTAAGTTTCGTTCCAACCAGAAGATGATTGTCCGGATATTATCGTCCTGGTAATTAATCCCATGATTTCTTCTATATCATTTTCTTTTGCCAGACGTATGGCCATCATATTCGGTTGTTAATATATAAAAAACAGTTCTTCATAAATATGAGAACTGTAAAAGTGACTCCGACAGGATTCAAACCTGTAACCTTCTGATCCGTAGTCAGATGCTCTATTCAGTTGAGCCACGGAGCCGTTTTATAAATATGTGACCGCGACAGGATTCAAACCTGTAACCTTCTGATCCGTAGTCAGATGCTCTATTCAGTTGAGCCACGCGGCCGTTTCATTGCCGAATCCGGTTTTGTTTTTGAGCCGCAAGCCGGAATCGAACCGGCGACCTTTTCATTACGAGTGAAACGCTCTACCGACTGAGCTATTGCGGCGAAAACGGTGCAAAGGTAGTGCTTTTTTTCTAAAATACTACTTTTTGATGCACCAATTTTTTTCTTTTTTAGGTGCTAAAATTATATATTCCTATATATCAATATGTTTTTGTACTGTAAACCATCTCAATTTTTATATTTTTCGTATCAAGTTCGACAAATGTCGGAGCTGAGATATAAGGAGTTATTGCATTGATTATTGTTCCGTAATAATCACTGGTCGTTGTAGAAAGCATAACTGGGACAAGAATGAGATCGGAGTCGATGGGATAACCGTTTTCTATGCTTCCTCCATTGGGATTCTTTTGTATGATATTGGTAATAAATCCTCGTATGTTTCCGAAATCGTAGGTATTTGTCGTTGAATTATAAGATGCGTAGAAGTAATTCAACCCATCGGTTAATTTGCGATCGAGGAAGAACTGATTCTTGTCCATTTCTACAATATCTCCATTACTGTCGGCAACTTTTCCTCCGGCGCGCATCAGCAATAGATAGGGAGGAGGGGTAAGCCCGTAGTTTGAGAAAATATCGTTTGCTGATTTCTTAATGGGAATTGAAAAGTTTATTGCGTTTATCAATCCAGATACAGCTCCTGTATTTTCAGCTTCTTCCGGTACTACTTCCCGGTATTTTTTTATAATGTCCGTAACCGGGAAAGTTATATGGGCATCGTAACCGTCAGGAGATTTTATAATTGCACGGTCATCGGCAATGGCATTTTCTATATAAGATGCGTTTGTCGATATGATATGGTTGATTGTCGGAACTTCATTGCTTGAAACCAAAACAGAAGTTGTCGCTTTGTTTACTACAAGGGGGTGAGTTCCGTCGTCATTTGTTATATCTTCATTTTCTTCCAGACCACCACCGCCTTGGTCGTTATATACATACGTATCGTGGTATATTTTAATTACTGAAGAAAGAATATTGATCAATACGCCTTTTCCGTAAGTATTTGTTACATAAACACCTGGGAAGAAGTCTGCTATATCGCTTTCTGTTAATATGCCGCCTTTGTCATTATATAGTTTGAAAAATTCTTGTGCCAATTCTTTGGATGTGTGTCCGGGACGTGCTAACTTGATTTTGATGATTCGTGAACCATCGCTATTGATTAACGAATCAGGATAACTTTGCCGAGAAGTTGTATAAATTTGCTGTCCGAGTATTTCTTCAGGTGAGAAATAATCTGTGGGATCAAGATTGCTGTATATCGGTTTCTCAAGCACTTTATTAAGCGGATATACACTTACTTGCATCGGGGTCAGAGAATCTCCTAAAAAGCTGCTGGGCAGAAATCCGAGTTCGAGAACCAAAGAATCCAGCATATCTTCTGTAACCAGTCTGGAATCGAATTTGGCTATCGGTCTCATCTGAGTAAGAAAATCTGCACGTATAGATCCGTAATCTACCATATCGACAGCTCCGAGCATTTGAATAATGGTACGATTCGTGACAGGACCGGCAGGAATGGAATATACCGAATCGGCAGTTGTATATGCTAAAGAGTTATCTACTTTAATAGAAATAAGTGTATCGTCGATCGATGTCCCTATTTTGTTGATGTCGTCATTACAAGAGATCGTTAAGGCGATCAGGACAAATGGTAATAACCAATTTAACTTCATACTGGTTTATTATTTATGAGCGTTTTCCCATACAACGTCATAAAATTCGTTGTATGCATCGATATAGTTCTCCGGATCTTGATAAGGTAAAAACGGAATGCCGGCATTTTTAGTATATTCGAGAATGTCCGGCTGCATTGTTTCGCTTGCCTGAATGACTCCGTCCGAAAAACGTATGGCCAATTTAGTGAGTTCAGAGAAATCTATCGGTTTATCAGTAAAATTCAAGTCTTCTTTCCGTATGCCTTCCAATAGAAGTTTGTCGGAGAAAGATGCCGGGAAAGGAGAGTTGAAACTATTATTATAAGAAGAGTAGATAACTTTGGTATCTCTGAAACACGGGTCTTCGGCATAGGCTTTTTTAATATAAAGAGGAGCTAATGCTGTCATCCATCCGTGACAATGAATGATGTCCGGTACCCAACGAAGCTTTTTGACAGTTTCCATTACACCTCTCACAAAGAAAATGCTTCGTTCATCGTTATCGTCAAAACTATTTCCGTTTTCGTCTTCGGTAGTGAATTTTCGTTGAAAGTAATCTTCATTATCTATAAAATATACTTGCATGCGGGCTGTCTGAATAGATGCGACCTTTATGATCAAGGGATGGTCTGTGTCATCGATAATGAGATTCATTCCCGAAAGTCTTATCACTTCGTGTAATTGGTTTCTCCGTTCGTTGATATTCCCGTATTTGGGCATGAATGTTCTTATTTCACGACCTCTTTCCTGAACTCCCTGAGGGAGATAGCGACAAACGTTCGCTATTTCCGATTCAGGCAAATAAGGAGTTATCTCTTGTGCAATAAATAATACCTTAGTGGCTTTCATTTTATAAATTTCTCTTGTCTCAATATTATTCTGCAAATATAATAAAAAAATCATCTTGAATCTCCAAATATTAGAAGTATTAACAAGCTTTCCGTTTATATCGGGTAAAAATGCAGATAAAATAAGTTTTGTTAGAGCCCGTATAATTAAATCACTTTATCTGAAAATTAGGCTAAGCTTTTATTGGAAAAGTATGCTTCTTCGGTATCTTGATAGTATGTTTTTTTAATTTTCTTGTCAGAATACTTCGGGATGTGGGTTTTATTTACTTCTTTTGCACCGATTTTTAAAATTATGGTAATGGAAGTTGTTACTAAAATAGCTGATTTACAGAAGAAAATAGCTGAAATACGTACCAATGGCGGTACTGTAGGGCTTGTCCCGACTATGGGAGCATTGCATAACGGACACCTTGAATTGGTGAAACGTTGTGTCGCGGAAAACAGTATTTGTGTGGTTAGTGTATTTGTAAATCCTACTCAGTTTAATGATAAAAACGATTTATTGCATTATCCCCGTACTTTGGATGCTGATTGTAAGTTGTTAGAATCTGCAGGTTGTGCGATAGCATTTGCTCCAGAGGTTGAAGAGATGTATCCTGTTGAGGATACTCGGGTTTTTAACTTGGGAGCTGTAGCGGAGGTTATGGAAGGCAAATATCGTCCGGGACATTTCAACGGAGTCGCTCAAATTGTAAGTAACCTGTTCGATGCCGTACAGCCCGATCGGGCATATTTCGGTGAAAAAGATTTTCAACAGATTGCTGTCATACGTTCAATGGTAAAATTATTGAATTATCCTGTGGAGATTGTCGCATGTCCGATTGTGAGAGAAGATGATGGTATGGCATTGAGCAGCCGTAATTTACGTTTGACCCCCGAACAGAGAAAAAATGCGGTGAGCATATCTCAGACTTTGTTTAAAAGTCGTACCTTTGCCGAACAACATTCGGTTGCTGAAACGATAGACTATGTCGTGAATACATTGAATTCTGTGCCGGATCTAGATGTGGAATATTTTGAAATCGTAAATGGGAATACATTGCTCTCGGTAAATGATTGGTCAGATTCGGATTATATTGTAGGATGTATTACGGTATATTGCGGGGAGGTGAGACTGATCGATAATATCGCTTATCGCCGTTAATGGAAAGCCTGAATTTAAAACAAAAAGAAATGCTGGTAGAGGTAGTAAAATCGAAAATACACAGGGTTACGGTCACGCAAGCCGATTTGAATTATATCGGTAGTATTACGATTGATGAGGATTTGATGGATGCTGCTAATATTATTGCTAACGAGAAAGTGTATATCGTAAACAATAATAATGGTGAACGTTTTTCTACTTATGTTATTAAAGGGGAACGTGGTTCAGGAGTTATCTGTTTGAATGGAGCTGCAGCCCGTAAAGTGCAGCCGGGAGATGTCGTGATTATCATGGCTTATGCGATGATGGATTTTGAAGAAGCTAAACACTTTACTCCTGCTGTAATATTTCCCGATACAAAGACAAATAAGCTGATTTAATATTGAAAATAAGAAAATTCGGAATTTGTGACTTGACATTTCCGATAGAGATAAATTAAGAAAACCCGTCATTTCGATGGGTTTTCTTTCACTTAGACAATATTGTAAATTATGTATACAAAAAAAGAGATATGGAAAATATCTTATCCCATATTGATCAGTCTCGTTGTTCAGAATTTGATTAACATTACTGATACGGCATATTTAGGGCATGTCGGAGAAGTCGAATTGGGAGCTTCGGCTTTGGCCGGTGTTTTCTATATGGCTATCTATATGATAGGATTCGGGTTCAGTATCGGTTCTCAAATTCTTATCGGCAGACGTAACGGAGAGAAACGTTATGAAAGTATCGGAACGATAGTTGTGCAGGGAAGCTTGTTTTTGGTTATTCTCGCATTTGTGTTGTTCGGTATTTCTCATTTTTATGCTCCTCATCTAATGCGGAGTATCATTTCCTCAGAGGTAGTTTTCAGTGCGACCATGCAATATCTCGATTATCGGATATATGGGTTATTCTTTTCTTTTGTTGCTGTCATGTTTCGTGCGTTTTATGTCGGAATAACTCGGACTAAGATATTGACGGTGAACGCATTGGTAATGGCTATTGCAAATATTGTATTCAATTATATGTTTATATTCGGGAAGTGGGGGTGTCCTCAAATGGGAATAGCCGGGGCAGCTTTAGGCTCTGTACTTGCTGAAGCACTTTCGTTATTTTTCTTTATTATTTATACAATTTGCAAAGCAGATATTCATAAATATGCTTTTTTTGAGACGATACACGTCGATGTTAAAGTAATTGCCCGTATATTGAATATCTCGGTATGGACTATGTTGCAGTCTTTTCTGCCTATTATCACATGGTTCTTTTTCTTTATTTCTATAGAACATTTGGGAGAAAGACCTTTGGCTATATCGAATATCGTTCGTAGTATATCGACGTTGTTCTTTATGCCTGTAAATGCATTTGCTGTGACTGCAAGTTCGTTGGTGAGCAATGCAATCGGTGCGGGAAAATTGGAGGAGGTTATGCCTATAAGCCGTCGGATAATAGGTCTTTGTTATATGATTGTTATTCCGATGATGGCGTTGGTCTATTTGATACCTGCACCTGTTTTGAGGATATATACCGATTCTGCATCTTTACTTCAAGATTGCATTCCTGCACTGTATGTGATGTTGGGATATTATTTTATTGCCGTGCCGGGAAGTGTTTGGTTCAATACGATGTCGGGGACGGGAAATACACGTTCTGCGTTGTTGGCAGAATTGGTTACGGCTGTTGCTTATACTTTGGCCATTTATTTTCTGATATTCCGTTTGCGACCTAATATTGCATCGTGTTGGATCGTAGAGTATGTTTATTGGGGAGTTTTGTTGTTGTTTTCGTTCATATATTTGAAAAAAGCCGATTGGTGGAATAAGAAGATATAGAACCTGTTTCAATTTTGTTGATGTTGGGTTTGAGAGGGTATTGTTTTGTTTTTAAAAGAGGATGCGAGTTATCTGACAAATGAGAACAGCCCGAAAAAAATGCGAAGATGATTTGATATAATCTCTTCATCGGGAAAATTTAAACAGGCTCATAGATAATCCCAACCTTTTTTGTATTTTTGCACTTTCAGAAATTAAAACAGAAATATTACCATGTTTGAGAATCTTAGTGACAGACTTGAGCGGTCATTTAAAATATTGAAAGGTGAGGGCAAAATTACGGAAATTAATGTTGCCGAAACTTTGAAAGATGTGCGGAAAGCTTTGCTCGATGCCGATGTTAACTATAAAGTTGCTAAGCAATTTACCGATACTGTTAAGGCTAAAGCCTTAGGAATGGATGTCCTTACGGCTGTGAAGCCGAGCCAGTTAATGGTTAAGATCGTTCATGATGAGTTGGCTTTGTTAATGGGGGGAGATTCTGTCGACGTCAATATTACCGGATCTCCGGCAGTGATATTGATGTCAGGTCTGCAAGGTTCGGGTAAAACGACCTTTTCCGGTAAGTTAGCTCAACTGCTTAAGGGAAAACGCGGAAAGAAGCCTTTATTGGTGGCTTGTGATGTTTATCGTCCTGCTGCAATCGAACAGTTGAAAGTGTTGGGTGAACAGATTGGCATTCCGGTTTATAGCGAACCGGATTGTAAAAACCCCGTTCAGATTGCACAGAATGCCATTAAACAAGCTCGTCAGGACGGACAGGATTTGGTCATTGTCGATACGGCTGGACGTCTCGCTGTAGATGAAGAGATGATGCGTGAGATAAAAGCAATCAAAGATGCCATAAACCCGAATGAAATACTGTTCGTTGTCGATTCTATGACAGGGCAGGATGCTGTTAATACAGCGAAAGAGTTTAATGATCGTCTTGATTTTACCGGTGTTGTTCTTACCAAATTAGATGGAGATACTCGTGGTGGTGCGGCGTTATCGATTCGGACGGTTGTCAACAAACCGATAAAATTTGTGGGAACAGGCGAGAAGATGGATGCTCTCGATGTTTTCCATCCGGCACGTATGGCAGACCGTATTCTCGGAATGGGTGATATTGTTTCTTTAGTGGAACGAGCTCAAGAACAATACGATGAAGAGGAAGCGAAGCGATTACAAAAGAAAATTGCGAAAAACCAGTTTGATTTTAACGATTTTATCAGCCAGATACAGCAGATCAAGAAGATGGGTAATCTGAAGGACCTTGCTTCGATGATACCGGGTGTCGGTAAAGCGATTAAAGATATAGATATTGATGACAACGCATTTAAAAGCGTCGAAGCCATTATTTATTCGATGACTCCGAAAGAAAGGAGTAATCCTGAATTGTTGAACGGCAGCCGTCGTCAAAGAATTGCAAAAGGTAGCGGAACATCAATACAGGAAGTAAATCGGCTGATAAAACAATTTGACCAGACACGGAAAATGATGAAAATGGTAGCGGGTGGAAAAATGGGAAAAATGATGCCCAGAATGAAACGCTGATATGAATTTTGATATAGGAGAGGAGAGAGTTTTTTACTTTCTCCTTTCTTTATTTTGTAATATGAATAGAGTCCATTATATTTGTTTTGATTGATCTAAAAAATTGAAAATTAAATAATATGCAATTAATCGACGGGAAAGCTATTGCCGATCAGGTAAAACAGGAAATTGCTCAGGAAGTTGAGCTAATTAAAGCAGCAGGAGGGAAAATTCCCCATTTAGCAGCTGTATTAGTGGGGCATGATGGAGGAAGTGAAACTTATGTCGCCCATAAAGTAAAAGCATGCGAACAATGCGGATTCAAATCTACATTAATTCGTTTTGAGAGTGATGTAACAGAGGAAGAGTTGCTTAGAGAGGTAGATAGATTGAATAAAGATGAAGATATAGACGGATTTATCGTACAACTTCCTTTACCTAAGCATATTTCGGAACAAAAGGTGATTGAGGCAATTGATTATCGGAAAGATGTGGACGGATTTCACCCGATCAATGTCGGACGTATGTCTATCGGACTGCCTTGTTTCGTTTCGGCGACTCCGGCAGGTATAATGGAACTGTTGAAGCGTTATGACATTGATACGAAAGGGAAACATTGTGTCGTATTGGGGCGTAGTAATATCGTTGGGAAACCGGTTGCGACGTTGATGATGCAAAAGTCAAATCCGGGAAATGCGACAGTTACCGTATGTCATAGTTACTCTGAAAATCTCAAGGAAATGTGTTTGCAGGCAGACATCATTATTGCAGCATTGGGAGTTCCTGAATTTTTGAAAGGGGATATGGTAAAAGAAGGAGTTACCGTTATAGATGTCGGTACGACGAGAGTTCCTTCGGATAAAACAAAATCGGGATTTAAGTTGACCGGTGATGTGAAGTTTGATGAGGTTGCTCCGAAGTGTGCATATATCACTCCTGTTCCCGGAGGTGTCGGTCCTATGACAATCGTTTCTTTAATGCGTAATACACTGTTGGCAGGAAAGAAAGCAATCTATAAAGATTGACGAATTAAAAAAGAGAATAAACTATCCTGTTTTAATATTTTGAAATTAAAGCAGGATAGTTTATTTTTATAACCGTATAAATTCTAATTTATGAAAACACGATTTTATCTCCTGTCCCTTTTCTTTTTAGTTTCAGTATATATACAAGCTCAACAACGTATTACGCTTTTGTTTGCAGGAGATGCGATGCAACATCTGGCACAAATAGAGGATGCCCGGACTCCATCGGGGTATAATTATGATTCGTGTTTCGTACAAATCAAGAATGAAATACAATCTGCAGGATTGGCTGTTGTTAATTTGGAAGCTCCTTTAGGCGGATTTCCGTATTCCGGTTATCCTCAGTTTTGTGCTCCGGATGCTTTTGCTCAGGCTCTCAAAAAGGCCGGATTCGATCTGTTTTTAACGGCAAACAATCATTGTCTTGATCGTCGGGAAAAGGGACTGGAGCGTACTATACGGCAATTGGATTCTTTAGAGGTTTTTCGTGCAGGAACGTATTGTTCTGAGAATGAACGTAAACGTTTACATCCTTTGCTTTTACGAAAAAACGGAATACGATTGGCCTTTTTGAATTATACTTATGGTACGAATGGAATACAAGTGCGTCCTCCTTATATCGTTAATTATATACAACTCGAGAATATATTACGAGATGTAGAAACTGCAAAGAAGAACGGAGCTGATGTGATTATTGTGTGTCCTCATTGGGGGGACGAGTATCGAACTCTACCGAATGTTTCACAAAAAAAATTAGCGGATACATTGGTCGATGCCGGAGTACATCTTATAGTGGGAGCGCATCCTCACGTAGTACAACCGATTGAAGCTCGTTTGGATTCTATAGGTAGAATTAAGTCTGTAGTCGCATATTCTTTAGGTAATTTTATTTCTAATATGAAAACCCGAACAACAATGGGAAGTATTGTTTTCAAAGTTGATGTTGTAAAGGATTCGTCGGATATACGTATCGAAAATCCTCGTTATGCCCTGATATTTACTCAGCGACCTGTACATGTTTCGGAACAAGGTTTTACCGTACTTCCGGCTGCTCGTTGGCTGGCCAAAGGCGATTCAATACCATCATCTTTGTCGATTCCTTTAGCCCGTTTTGTTCAAGACACAAGGAAACTTTTTTCACAACAAAATAAAGGCACGGTTACAGAGTATGAGTTTTAGAG
>NZ_CEWDCG010000112.1:0-9979 GCF_982436375.1 Coprobacter sp.
ACAAAACTTTTTTTCGAATAAAAAGCTACGTGATGTGGGATGTTGAGCTTTCTTTATGCTTACTCGGGCTCAGCGTTACCTCTTTTCCGCAAAATCTCATATGTCCAACGGTTACATAAAAAAAATTCCTCCGATTACTTTTCTATAGACAGTTTTATTGCACCAACTTAAAACGAATACGCAAACGCCCGTCTGCATAATCATGACTGACAATCACAAACCGTCCTATTTCTGAAGTATTTTTTACATGCAAACCGACACAAAGACAATCATCATAATCTCCAATACGCACAATACGTACCATTTCACTGACATGATCCGGCAAACGCTTCATATCAAATTTATCGCAAGCGTCTTCTTTAGAAATATAATCAAAAGTCACAGGTAAATTTTGCTTTATAATATCATTTACACATTGCTCTACTTTCTGTATCTGTTCTTTTGTAGGTGCTTCGGCTAAAAGATAATCACACTTTGATTTTTTCTTTTCAATATGTGCACTAACAGCTCTTCCGCATCCAAACAAATTCATCATAGTCCTATTCAAAATATGTTCCACCGTATGCATTGGCGGATATTCTTGTTTATTATGCTCATTCAATTGTAATTGTTGTTCCATAATAGCACTATTTGCCATATAATCTATAGATAAAGATAGCATATCGAATTTTATTTACAATCGGGGAAATCTTTATCTGTAAATAGCTATTCTTTTTTTCAAATTTCCATTCCAAAAATAAAATCATCTACACAAATCCATCGTCACAATATAACCGGCGACTATTCCTACAACATAGCCTTTAGAGAGACAAATATAACGACAAAATTCGAGAAAACATCTGCACGGTCACACATCTCCTTTTAAACAAGGAATAATTTTTTGAACAAAATTTATATTTTTACGATCAACACAAATACAAAATGAGCAAAGTTCAATATCATAAGAAATCAACATCACAGGTATATGATAGTTTAATTGAATAGCGAACTCATTAGCGAGCAAACGATCTTTCCATTTCATAAAAATCGCCGCACACCCCGTAAACAAATCGACCTTTGCAAACTTACTCAACGCATTACACAAATCTTCTTTTTGACATAATTTATTTATAATCAACGTATAGCAAACTCCAGAACTAATAGTTCGCACAACAGCAACATTAAATTGTTCCAAGACCTGAAATACACGAGTAGAAAACTGATACAATGGCAAACTATAATCAGACTTAACTTTGAGGATAAAAACATCCGGCTCTACCGCCATTAATTTTGTGCTAACGCGACAATCTTCTTTTTCAAGTACCATATTTAAATTATTCCTTTATGAATATTTTCCATTTTAGCAAAATCTCTTTTCCATTTTGAAAAGGTCATTTTCAAAACAAGAAAAAACAAATCCTTCACATCAATCCAATAAACAATTAATAATTAAGATATTAATCGAATAATTACAAAATATGTCAAGATTCTGCACACTGTTTGTTCTTTAATTTTATAAATAAAAGTACATATACCATACCAAAAAAACAGAATTATGAATCGCAAAGAATTAATGCTTCAAAGCCAATCTGTTACTCAGATAGCGACAGATTTAATCAAAAACACAAATACCCCTTCTTTTACAGTAATATTCATGCAGCAATTTACAAATAGCATCATAACTACAGGAGGACTTATCGATGCAATTTGCATGGATTATGCCAGCGTAAACACCCCTAAAAGACTCAATACAGCGATAGAAGAACTACACAAAGCTATCCATATTATACAAATGTTATCTCAGGCTTCTGCCATAAATGTAACTTTAGCCAAAGCTTTTTTCGAACAAAGTAGCGAATTACTAAAACTAATCTTAACTGGAATATACGAATTTCAAAATAAAAAGAGTCCCGTCCAACAAGAACTATAAAACTTATATATACAGCATAAAACTCAAAAAAAGAGCGAGATATTTGCAACTTATGATACAAGAATAGTATATTTGCAATTACCAAAAAGTACAAAAATTAAGGAATCTTGATTTAATGCGTATTATAATAATTGAAGATTATGAAACAGCTCATCACTTTTCGACCATACAGTAAAATTTTTTCTTGTCTATTTATATCGACATGCTTACTAACATCATTTACGGTTCATGCTCAAAAAGCGAACAAAATATTCGAGTTGCTTCAAGAAAAAAAAATCTCCAAAGCAGTAGAAAAACGAAATAAAGTATATACGACAGACAGTAAAAGCGACCTGATTTTAGTAGATATTTGCGACTGCGTTTTGTTCAATACACCTGAATATAAAGGTTATGATCCATATCGAGCTTATGCTTTACTCAACACCACAATTACACATCAACAAGATAAAGATGTCAAAAAATTTTTGACCAAACACAAAACATCTTTTGCTATAATTAAAAAACAGATCGAAGAAAATATTCTCAACGATGCAAAGAAAGACAATACAGAAGCTGCCTTTGCACGGGCAATCGAAGCCTGCAACGAATGTTTTTATCTTCAAGAAGCCAAACAGCTACAAGAGGATATCGCATATAATAACGCAATAGAAAAAGCAGATATAGATAGCTATAAATATTTTCTAACCCATTATCCCGAATCTGAGAGAGTTCCCGAGATTACCCGTCTCGCCGATAAAATAATATTCTCAAAATTAGACAATACAATAGAGGCTTACAGTGCGTTTATACAACAATACCCACAATCGGAACTTGTCCCCGAAGCACAAAACCGGATTTACCAACTTGCATACAAATATGCAACAGAGCAAAATACTAAAGAAGCATACGTAAATCTTTTACAAAGATATCCGACTCATCCCCAAAAAGATGAAATCACCAAGATTATTGAAGATATCGACTATAACCATTTCATAAACGGAATGAGCTTATATGCTTACAACAAATTTATAGCAGATCACCCGAATTCTCCATATATAGAAAAGTTGAATGAAAAAATGGCCTTGATAAACAAGTCCCAATTTCATACAGAAGCTGAAGGATTGAAAGGCTATGTAAAAACGACTTTCGAAAAAGTAGAAACAAAAAACACAAACGGAAAAACCGCTACAAGCAATATAAGAAATACATACAACGAATTGGGGCAGCTAACACTTCACGAACAAACTTCCGGGTCGAGCACACAAGGGAAACAGTATTATTACCACCCTGACAACACATTAAGCTCTGTTGTAACGGCAAAAGGAAATGAAAAATATATTTATAAAGGCTCATTATTACAAAAAATCACTTTCGTCAATACTAAAAAGCGGGAAACGACACAAAGTACTTTCAAATATGATGCAAATAACCGATTAATAGAGCGTACCGATTTCGTAACAGGAGTTAAAGGTGGCATAAAAACACAATATACCTATAACGCAAACGACAGCCTTGTTTCAACTAAAATTTTTAAAGCTAATCTACCCAAGAATACTACAACGGCAACTTTTAGCAACAACAAAAAACAAAATGAAACAAATATCAATGGAAGGCTCAAAACAGTACATACCTACACATATAATGATAAGGGAGATTTATCCAAAGACAGTATAAATACAAATGGAAAATCAAGCGAGATAACGTATGAATATACCTACGACACACAAGGCAACTGGACAACCCGAACTCAATATAATGACGGGAAAGTAAAAGAGATGATACAACGTGATATAGAATATTATTCTTATAAATAAAAGTAATAAATTTTAGAAATATCCGGTATTCAAAATTTGAATACCGGATATTTCTTTATCATCAGATCTCATAATCCCGAAAATAAGATTTACCTTTGTCGCCAAATAATAATTAAAAGAACAGCATGTCAACTTATACTGAAGATTTACGAAAAGTAACCACCCGTCGCTTAGCTGAAATGAAACAACGGGGAGAAAAAATATCTATGCTTACAGCATACGATTATTCTATGGCCAGCCTTATAGACCAAGCCGGCATGGATGTTATATTAGTAGGAGACTCCGCATCTAATGTTATGGCAGGAAATATAACCACCTTACCGATGACATTAGATCAGATGATATATCACGGAGTTTCTGTAGTAAAAGCAGTCAAGCGGGCACTCGTTGTCGTAGATATGCCTTTCGGATCTTATCAAGGTAATTCCAAAGAAGCAGTCGCATCTGCAATTCGGATCATGAAAGAAACCGGAGCTGATTGTGTAAAGATGGAAGGAGGAGAAGAAATAAGAGAATCTATCGAGAGAATATTAAGCGCAGGAATACCCGTTATGGGACATTTAGGATTAACTCCCCAATCCATTAACAAATTCGGCACTTACACCGTCCGAGCCAAAGAAGAGGCAGAAGCCCAAAAACTGATCAAAGATGCACATCTACTTGAAGAGATCGGATGTTTCTCTATCGTCCTCGAAAAAATTCCCGCAAAATTGGCTGAACGTGTCTCTACCGAGCTAAGTATTCCTACAATCGGTATCGGAGCAGGAAATGGCACAGACGGACAAGTCTTGGTAATGCACGATATGTTGGGAATCAACAAAGGCTTTTCGCCGAGATTTCTGCGCAGATATGCCGATCTACACACAGTAATAACCGAAGCCGTACAAGCATATATTAATGATGTGAAAACACGGGATTTCCCCAACGAAAAAGAACAATATTAAGAATTTGTCTAAAACCGATCGATATAGGACTTTTGAATCCTATATCGATCGGTTTTTTATCTTTACAGATCACAGAAAATCAGCCATTCTATCACTCTACAAAACTGAAAATTCTTGGAAATCGCTCCTATTACAATCCAAATAAAACCCCGAATATCTCTGACAAAAGAAAACGCGTTGAGGAATAATTACCACTCAACGCGCTTATTGTTTTATATAAAATAGTCTTCGCTTACATTTTTAAAAAGAAGGGTTGTCTCCCGACAACCAATTCTTTAATACCTTAAATCTAATACCATGAAAAAACTGATACAAATATACCCGAAGATTTCTTATTCTCCAAATTCATCAAAAGCAAAATGCTAATTTTTAACTATTATTATGCAAAACAAGACAATTAGTTAACACTTCAAGTCAAAAAGATCATTTTGTAATCCGGAGAAAGCAAAATAGAAGGATATAAGCTAAAAGCTTTAATCTGAAAATTTTAATAAAGAATTTTTTCTTTATTTTTAAGCAGAAAATGTGTTGTTTATAAATAAAATGCTTACCTTTGCAACGCAAATAAAAATGAGGTGCTTTGTTTTCCAAACAAGACACGTACAGAGAATAAATTTGTATTTTATAATAAACCCTTAAAAGTTTTATTACAATGATTAAAGTAGGTATTAACGGTTTTGGACGTATCGGACGTTTCGTTTTCCGTGCAGCTCAAAAAAGAAATGACATTGAAATTGTAGGTATCAACGACCTTTGCCCAGTAGATTATTTAGCATATATGCTAAAATATGATACAATGCACGGTCAATTCGACGGTACTATCGAAGCAGACGTTGAAAAAAGCCAATTAATCGTAAACGGAAAAGCTATCCGCGTAACAGCAGAAAGAAATCCCGAAGATTTAAAATGGGATGCTATCGGCGCAGAATACGTAGTTGAATCAACAGGACTTTTCTTGACTAAAGAAAAAGCTGAAGCTCATATCAAAGCCGGTGCTAAACGTGTGGTTATGTCTGCTCCTTCTAAAGACGATACTCCTATGTTCGTTTGTGGTGTTAACCACAATACTTATGCAGGACAACCGATCGTATCTAACGCATCTTGTACAACAAACTGTTTAGCTCCTATCGCTAAAGTTCTTAACGACAAATTCGGAATCCTTGACGGTTTGATGACTACTGTTCACTCAACTACTGCAACTCAAAAAACAGTTGACGGTCCTTCTATGAAAGACTGGAGAGGTGGTCGTGCAGCTTCTGGTAACATTATTCCTTCTTCTACAGGTGCAGCAAAAGCCGTAGGTAAAGTTATCCCTTCGTTGAATGGTAAATTGACCGGTATGTCTATGCGTGTCCCGACTTTGGATGTTTCTGTTGTAGACTTAACTGTAAATTTGGCAAAACCGGCTACTTACGAAGAAATTTGCGCAGCAATGAAAGCAGCTTCTGAAGGCGAATTGAAAGGTATACTCGGATATACCGAAGATGCAGTTGTTTCTTCTGACTTCTTAGGAGATCCTCGCACTTCTATCTTCGATAAGAATGCAGGTATTCAATTAACTCCGACTTTCGTAAAAATCGTTTCTTGGTATGACAATGAAATCGGTTACTCAAACAAAGTTCTGGATTTAATTGCACACATGGATACTGTAAAATAAGTATTCCCAAATATATACAAATAGAGAAGGACATCAATATTGATGTCCTTCTCTATTTCTAATTATCCCTGAAAGATATTCATTAATAAAACATATCGCTTTCTGAGCAGCATCTCGAACTGACCCAACAATCTCAACTTCTCCGTCCTCATATTTCAGATCTGCATCAAAACGGAATCGAACGATCTCATTTCTCATTTTATCAAACCTTACTTCACACCATAAAGACAAATTCTTGCCCTTAAACTCTACATCATAATCAGATCGATACCGTACTCCACACACATCATCATAAGAAAAAAAAATAATAAAATGGCTCGCACATAACAATGCTAATTGTACGGCATCTATTCTCATAATTACAACACCTCCTTTTTCTATTGCGCCCATATCTTCTCATTATTTTACCCCAATTTCACACCCATTACCTCTAAATTACACAAAAGACCGAAAAGGATATAAGCACGTTATTAATTGTTAATTAACCATTTATAAACCATATAAAAGCAAGAATTATATAGTGATATATAATCCTTATCATTATCTTTGACACCACAAAATTATAGTTATAAAACCATACATTTATGCTATAATTATAAAATCATACCCTTAAAAAAATTATTATGCCTCAAGAAGAACTTATATCTCGCATTCGAGAATTAATCAAAGAAATGAATATTTCTCAAAACGAATTTGCCGACCGCATTAAAATAGACCGCTCCAATTTTTCAAAACATATAAATGGAAAACTTCCCATTAGCGATTCCCTATTAAATAAAATTGTTGTCAGTTTGGGTATATCCAAAGAGTGGCTCAATTCCGGTGAAGGAGAAAAATACTATATGGCTGCACACCGCCAAACAATATCTTTACCGACAAATGTCATACACACCAATGGGCAAAGAGGAGCTAAAGTATATGATATAGATGTTACTGCCGGCCCCATAGGAAGGAGTCTCATATTCTCGACAGAAAACCTCATCGGGTCGATAGACGTTCCGTTCATAAATAACGAAAATAGTATCGTCCGGGTAAGTGGAGACAGTATGCAACCGGTCATTTGCAACGGAGATATGGTAGCCATCAGAGAAGTCAAAAATCCCAATCTTATATTTTGGGGACAAATTTACGTAGTACTACTGGACGACTACCGCATGGTCAAATATATACGGAAACACACCGATCGAGATATGGTAATCCTCAGAAGTGCCAATCCCGAATACGATGACATAGAAATTCACAAATCAGAAATTCGGGATTTATTCATTGTCGAGAACATCATTCGTTTCGATAGCCGTATGTAATAAATTACAATTGTTAATAAAATATCAAGTTTTAACTAATTAAATTTAAAACAAAGCAGAAAATTAAGGATTAATTTGGTAGAAAAAACTTTTATAGCTTATATTTGTATCAGTTTTTCATGGTATTTAGATTTAAGGTTAATAACAAAGATTGGTTGCCGGGAGGCAACCATTTCTTTTTTAAGAAATCTGTCATGCCGATATGGACAGAGTAGCAAACATAGATAGCCAGACCTATCCCACAGCAGGCTGGCTACGGCAACATCTGAAAGAAAAAGGCGAACGAGGAGAAAAAAGTATCGATATCTGCTGAAATGAGGTTGTTGCATCAGCTTAACTCAGTAGATATCGTATATTACGATTATTCATTCATACTTCAAGACTCAACGTTCTAATAATTTATCAAAAAATCCGTATCTTCGCTAAGTTTTTAATATTTATCAAGAACAGGTTTATGGGCAAAAACAAACTACAAAAATTTGATGATATGAATTCCTTCTCCCACGTATTCCAATTCCCTTTCTCCACATTACGAGAAAAAGGATTCGAAATGAAAGGAAAATGGAATTCCGATTTTTTCAAAAATAATAATCCTATCGTTCTCGAATTGGGATGCGGAAAAGGAGAATACGCCGTAGGATTAGCCCGAAAGTATCCTGAAAAAAATTTTATCGGAGTCGATATAAAAGGGGCACGTATGTGGACAGGAGCTAAAGATGCCTTGGAAAACGGTATCGCAAACGTTGCATTTCTCCGGACAAATATCGAGCTCATTACAGAATTTTTCGCAGAAAACGAAATTTCAGAGATCTGGATTACATTTCCCGATCCCCAAATGAAAAAAGTCCGGAAAAGACTCACTTCAACCCGTTTTATGGATCTATACCGGCAAATACTTAAACCCAACGGAATCATTCACCTGAAAAGCGACAGCAATTTCATGTACACTTATACTTGTGAAATGATCAAGGCAAATCATTATCCGGTCAATATACAGACCGATGACCTCTACAATTCAGATATAACCGACGAGATACTCGAAATAAAAACCTTCTACGAACAACAATGGCTCGAAAGAGGTTTATCAATCAAATATATACAATTTATCTGCGAACCGAGACCCGTTCTCATCGAACCCCAAGTCGAAATAGAATTCGATAGTTACCGGAGTTTTAATCGCAGTAAACGAAGTGCAAATTCAAGCGGAATATAAATACAAATTATTATGGCATTATATCCTAAACTTATTACAGACGCACTAAGTAAAGTGCGCTATCCGGGAAACGGAAAAGACCTTGTATCTGCCGGTATGGTAGAAGACGATATCCGCATCGACGGAAATAAAGTGAGCTTTTCTCTTATTTTCGAAAAACCGAATGATCCATTCATAAAATCAGTTGTAAAAGCCGCAGAAACAGCAATCCTCACATATGTCGGGGAAGATGTCGATATAAAAGGAAACATCAACATCAAGTCCCGACAAGCCCAACGTCCCGAACCGGGGAAGCTATTGCCACAAGTCAAGAACGTCATTGCCGTATCATCAGGTAAAGGAGGTGTAGGGAAATCGACCGTAGCGGCTAACCTTGCCGTAGCTTTAGCACAACAAGGCTACAAAGTCGGATTATTGGATGCCGATATATTCGGCCCTTCCGTTCCCAAAATGTTCGATGTAGAAGATGCACGCCCATACGTAGAACAAATAGGTGGTAGAGATTTGATTCTTCCGGTTGAAAAATACGGCATAAAAATACTATCTATCGGTTTTTTTGTAGATAAGGATAGCGCAATCGTATGGCGAGGCGGAATGGCAAGTAATGCTCTCAAACAATTAATTGCAAATGCCGACTGGGGAGAACTCGATTATTTTATTCTCGATTTACCCCCTGGTACAAGCGACATACATCTAACTATTGTACAAACCCTTGCCATTACCGGAGCAATCGTAGTAACAACACCACAAGAAGTTGCACTTGCCGATGCCCGTAAAGGAATCGATATGTTTACAAACGAGAAAGTTAATGTCCCAGTACTCGGACTTGTCGAAAACATGGCATGGTTTACTCCGGCAGAACTCCCGGAAAACAAATATTATCTTTTCGGGAAAGAAGGAGGAAAACGTTTGTCCAAAGAACTAAATATCGCACTACTGGGACAAATACCGATCGTACAAAGTATATGTGAGGGGGGAGACAGCGGTAAACCCGTAGCTCTTGATCCCCAATCGATTACCGGTATGGCTTTTGCCGATTTAGCTCGTTCTGTCGTAGAAGCTACCGATATTCGAAACAAGACACAAAAACCGACTCAAATCGTAGAAACCCATAAAACTGTAAAACCGTAAGAGACTGTTTTATATTATATAACAATAG
>NZ_CEWDCG010000113.1:0-9917 GCF_982436375.1 Coprobacter sp.
ATATTATTACGATGCAAATATATAACAATGTTCGTTAAAATCCAAACAAATAATGAATTTTGTTCGTTATATAATTAAAAATACCTGATATGGATTCAGTAAAAGAGAGGCTCAAAGCATTTATAGAATATAAAAAAATTTCGATAAGAAGTTTTGAGAATCGGTGTGGCTTATCATATGGGTATGTAAACAATATGCGGGTTTCTATACAGCCGGCAAAATTGAAAAGCATATCTCTGCAATTTCCTGATCTGAACAAAAGTTGGTTGTTGACAGGAGAGGGGGAGATGCTTGTTCCCACAGAAGGGAAAACCGTAGCGACCGAATCTATCGGTAATTATGGTAGTGTATTTAAGTCTTCGGGAATCGTTTCTATTCCGGCTAAAGTTTGGGATGTTATTGAAAAGCAGGCAGACAGTTTAAAAAGTAAAGATAAGCAGATCGATGATCTTATTTCATTACTGAAAGGTTTGATTCAAAAATAATTTTTGTGGTTGTAAGTATTAGAAGGTGCTTTTATTGAAGAGCACCTTTTTTATATAAATGGATATGCTCATAATTTATTGCTATAATTTGTTTTTATAGATTTGCCCGTCTTTTATAATCAATAGAATATTGTCATCGGGGTTTTCCAGTAATTGAATATTTTCCAGAACATTTCCGTTTATAAGTAACATGTCGGCAAAAGCACCTTCCTTGATTACTCCTAAATCTCCGGGATAGGGGTTCCTCGATCCCGAAAGAGACAATAGCCGGGCATTATCATAGGTGACCATTCTCAGTATTTCGAAATTATTGAACCAGTTTTTAAGTTTCCCTATATCTTTATTTTGGTTTTTCGTATTAGCAGGATTGAATAACAGGTCTGTTCCCCATCCGAGTTTTACCTGATATTTCTTTGCCAATCTGTAAGCATTATCTGTATTTTGAACAATCATCTTATGTTTTTCCTGTTGTTCTTGAGTGGGATATTGATTGTCATCGAGGGTAAAAGGTTGCATACAGAGCCATACTTCTTTTCGAGCGATCAATTCCATTGTCGCTTCATCGATCAAGTGTCCGTGTTCTATGCTTTTTACACCGGCTTGTATTGCTCGGGTGATTGCTTGCGGTACATAGACATGTACCATTACATAAGTACCTGCATTTTCAGCCGCTTTTACAGCGGCATGAATCTCTTCTTCAAAATATTGGGAATCTTGCAGGCGATCATAAAGTGAGGCGACTCCGCCTCCGGTCATCAATTTTATTTGGCTAGCACCCAACCTCAGATTATTCCGTGCTGCGACGGTAACGGCATCCACTCCGTCTGCTATAATAGCCGCACCTATTTTTTCGGTGTGAGTCAGACAACAACAGCCGAAAGGTCGGGGATCGTCATATACAGCCCTGAAATCGCCATGCCCTCCGGTTTGAGAAATGAGGGATCCGCTCGGATAAATTCTGGGACCCGGAATTATCCCTTCATCGATGGCGCGTTTTAGTCCGAACACCGGACCTCCGGCATCCCGTATCGTAGTGAAACCGCGCATTAGGGTTTTCCCTGCTTCGACACCGGCTTTTAATTGTGTGTAGTACGTTTCTGCAGTAAGCAAGTCTATCATTGTGTTGCAACACATGTAGGAGTGCCAGTGTGCATCGATGAGTCCGGGCATCAGAAATTTACCTTTTCCGTCGATTATCGTTCCTTCTGCCGATATCGTTCCGGGTTCAGCTATTTTATTTATTCGGTTGTTCAGGATCAGAATATCTCCCATAACCGTTTTTTCGTCTGTTCCGTTGAATATCCGGACGTTTTTTATTAAAATAGTTTGTTCCATATCGAAAGATGCTATTTTGTCGATAAAACGGAATTACGTGAAAAAAGTTTGTCTTTTTACGGATAATTGGATAACGATCTTTGTTCAGTCTGACTGTCGTTTGAATTTTTATATCCGAAGAGAGAAGGGGAGGGGTGATTGAAAAAATGAGTGAGCCGGCAATCATTCAAATGTAAAGAGACTCCTAAAAGTCACGTAAAAACGACTTTTAGGAGTCTCTTCAGATCCGATTTTCAAGAAATATGTCTTTATGTCTGAATTTAGATAATACCTTGAGCCATCATGGCTTTTGCAACTTTCATAAATCCGGCTATATTAGCCCCTTTCATATAATTGATATATCCGTCTTTTTCAGTACCGTATTTTACACATTGGTGATGAATATCGCTCATGATCTGATGCAGTTTGGCATCAACCTCTTCGGCAGACCAACTGATATGCATGGCATTTTGAGTCATTTCGAGTCCGGATGTCGCAACTCCTCCTGCATTTACCGCTTTTCCCGGACCATACATGATACGGTGTTTGATAAACAAATCTATTGCTTCGGGGCGACAACCCATATTCGAAATTTCTCCTACACAGATGACTCCGTTAGCGATTAGTTGCTTGGCGTCGTCTTCGTCCAGTTCGTTTTGTGTAGCGCAAGGAAGGGCTATGTCGACTTTTTGCTCCCAAGGTCGTTTCCCCGGGAAAAACTCTACTCCGAATTTCTCGGCATACGGGGCAACGATATCATTGCCCGAGCTGCGGAGTTCGAGCATGTAATCGATTTTTTCGCCGGAGACTCCGTCTGGATCATAAATGTAACCGTCAGGTCCTGACAAGGTAACGACTTTAGCTCCTAATTCGGTCGCTTTGGTTACTGCTCCCCATGCTACATTTCCAAAACCGCTTACGGCAATTGTTTTTCCTTTGATTTCTATCCCTTTGGTCGATAACATCTGTTTTACGAAGTATAATCCTCCGAATCCTGTGGCTTCGGGGCGGATTAAAGAACCTCCGAATTCCAGTCCTTTACCTGTAAATGTGCCTGTATTTTCTCGTTTCAGTTTTTTATACATTCCGTACATATAACCCACTTCACGGCCGCCTACGCCTATATCGCCGGCAGGGACATCAGTGTCAGGACCTATATGCCGCCATAATTCGAGCATGAAGGCTTGGCAGAAACGCATTATTTCACCATCGGACTTTCCTCGCGGACTGAAGTCCGATCCGCCTTTAGCTCCGCCCATAGGCAGGGTTGTCAATGCATTCTTAAATGTCTGTTCGAATCCTAAAAATTTCAGAATAGACAGGTTTACGGAAGCGTGGAATCTTATGCCGCCTTTATACGGGCCTATCGCATTATTAAACTGTATACGGTATCCGAGATTTACTTGGACATTGCCTTTGTCGTCTACCCAAGGTACTTTAAATGTAAATATCCGGTCAGGTTCGACAAGTCGTTCTATGATTTTAGCTTTTTCAAATTCGGGGTGTTCATTATAGGTTTCCTCGATCGATAGAAGTACCTCGTGGACAGCTTGAAGATACTCCGGTTCGCCCGGGTGTTTAGCCTCGAGCGATGCCATGATGTCTTTTATGTTCATAGCGATGTGTTTTTATAAGGTTACTTATTTATTTTTAAGAGCTTTGGATAGTACCTTTAGCCCTTATTGCAAATTTAATCATTTATGCGGATAAAAAAATTATTTTTGCTAAATTTGAACATCAAAGAGCTAAAATAAATTTTAGCATTTTGTAATCTGAATATACCGAAATTGATTATGGAAACTCAAAATATAAAGCAATTATATTTGAAAGACACCTCTTTTGCTAACTTAATGCAAAAACGAATCTTTAATGTGTTGCTTATTGCCAGTCGTTATGACGCTTTTATTCTTGAAGAGGACGGGCGCGTGGACGAACAGATTTTTTTTGAATATACGTCTTTGAACTTGAGTTCGCCTCCTCGAGTTACTCAGGCAAATAGTTTTGACGAAGCTTTTCGGGAACTATCCGGAAAACGTTATGACCTGATAATTGCTATGCCGGGAATTGAAAATAGTGATACGTTCGAGAAAGCGAAAGAGATAAAAAGCATTTATCCCGATATCCCTATCGTAGTGTTGACCCCGTTCTCTCAAGAAGTATCGCGGCGGATCAGTAACGAGGATCTCAGTGGTGTCGATTATGTGTTCAGTTGGCTTGGTAATGCCGACCTTTTGCTGGCTATCATCAAACTGATAGAAGATAAAATGAATGCTGAGGAGGATATAAACTCCGTAGGGGTACAAGTAATTTTGTTGGTAGAAGATTCGATTCGTTTCTATTCTTCTATTTTGCCGCACCTTTATAAATTTGTATTGAAACAGTCGCAAATATTCTCGACCGAAGCTCTGAATCAGCATGAGCAGATGCTTAGAATGCGTGGACGTCCTAAAATAAAACTTGCCCGTACCTATGAAGAGGCGGTAGCGATTTATAACAAATATCCTAATAACATGTTGGGAATTGTTACTGACGTGTCTTTCAAAAGGGCTGGAGAAAAAGATAAGAAAGCCGGTTTGAAATTTTGTTCTTATATACGAGAGAAAGATGAATTTCTGCCGATTATAATCGAGTCTTCAGAGGTGGAGAATCAAAAAGACGCGATGTTTCTGAATGCTTGTTTTTTGGATAAGAACTCTAAAAAGTTGCCTGTCGATTTGCGTAAAACTATTCTCCGAAATTTTGGTTTCGGGGATTTCGAGTTTATTAATCCTCATACGGGTGAGGTTATTGCAACGGTACGTAATCTGAAGGATTTGCAAAATACGATAATGTCTATTCCCGATGAGTCGCTATATTATCATGGTTCTCGTAATCATATTTCTCGC
Organism: Coprobacter sp.; assembly: GCF_982436375.1. Lineage (NCBI taxonomy): Bacteria > Pseudomonadati > Bacteroidota > Bacteroidia > Bacteroidales > Barnesiellaceae > Coprobacter > Coprobacter sp. The sequence goes on from NZ_CEWDCG010000113.1 coordinate 4,685, forward strand.
TGGCTTTATTCCCGGGCGATGTTTCCGATAGCCGAATTGCTTCGCCAGAAACAATTTACCGACATTAGCGAATCGCAAGAAATGCGACAGCTTATTTTTGATGCTATCGTACAGTATCGTAAAATGAAAAATCGGGGAGTCGTTGCTATCTTTCAGCGGGAGAGATTTGATAAATATTCTAATTTTGCCCGTATAGGACAGGGATCTTTAGGGGGAAAGGGACGTGGACTTGCGTTTATCGATTCTATGATCAAGCGGCATCCGATACTTGAGAATTATGAGGGCGTGAGTGTCTCGATTCCTAAAACGGTGGTTCTTTGCACCGATATTTTCGATGAGTTTATGGAGACGAACAATCTTTATCAGATTGCATTATCCGATCTGCCGGATGAGGATATTTTGGAATATTTTTTGAAAGCTAAATTACCGGATAAATTGGTCGATGATTTTATGGCATTCTTCGAGGTAGTAGGGCGTCCGATTGCTGTTCGTTCATCCAGTCTGCTCGAAGATTCTCATTACCAGCCTTTTGCAGGAATATATTCGACTTATATGATTCCGTTTCTTGAAGATAAAGATGAAATGCTCCGGCTGTTGAGCGACGCTATTAAAGGGGTATATGCTTCTGTTTTTTATGCCGACAGCAAAGCATATATGACCGCAACATCTAATGTAATCGATCAGGAAAAGATGGCGATTATTTTACAGGAAGTGGTGGGCTCACAATATGGAGATCGTTATTATCCATCTTTTGCTGGAGTAGGAAGATCTTTGAATTATTATCCGATCAATGATGAGAAAGCGGAAGACGGAGTCGTTGATGTTGCCGTGGGATTAGGGAAATATATTGTCGATGGAGGACGGAGTTTACGTTTTTCGCCTAAACATCCATGTAATGTATTGCAGACCAGTACGCTCGATTTGGCGCTTAGCGATACTCAAACGCGTTTTTATGCTCTTGATTTGAAAAGCATGGGAAAAACTTTTTCGATCGATGATAGTTTTAATTTGTTGAAACTATCTATCCGAGATGCAGAAAAAGATAATTCGTTACGAGGGATGGTTTCGACTTTTGATCCGTATGATCAGATAATCCGTGACGGATATTATGAAGGAGGAAGAAAAGTCGTTACCTTTGCAAATATCTTGCAACATGGGGTATTCCCTTTAGCTGAATTATTAAAAATGATGCTGGAGTTCGGGTCTCAGGAGATGGGACGTCCTGTAGAGATAGAATTTGCAGCGAATTTACCTAATCAGGAACACAAACAGGGGATGCTGTATTGGTTGCAGATACGCCCTATCGTAGATACGAAAGAAATGCGAGATGACGAAATCGGAGAGGTGAGGGATGAGGACCTGCTTTTAAAGACCGACTCGGCGTTGGGACATGGCATTATGGATAATATATGTCATGTGGTATATGTAAAAAGCGATAATTTCAGGTCTTCGAACAATTCTTTGATAGCAAGAGAAATAGAGAAGATCAACCGTATGTTTACCGAACGGGGTGAAAATTATATATTGGTAGGACCGGGACGTTGGGGATCGAGTGATACGGCTCTCGGAATACCTGTTAAATGGCCTCATATTTCTAATTCGAAGTTGATTGTCGAGACGGCGTTGGCCGGTTATCATATAGAGCCGAGTCAAGGGACTCATTTTTTTCAGAATCTAACCTCTTTCGGGGTGGGATATTTTACCATCAACCCTTCTTCAAAAGGATGTTTGTTCGATGAAGAGTATTTAAACCGCCTGAATGCGGAGCAGGAAACCGATTTTCTTCGGGTCGTACGGTTCGAACGTCCGGTGATAGTAAAGATAAACGGGAAAAAGAGCATAGGCATTGTTATAAAACCGGATGCCGGAAATGTAAAAGAAAAGTAAAATAATTTATATAAAACGGGAATGAAATCAAAATTTATGAAATCGATGCAATTGCTGTGGCAAGCTTCTCCGGTTACAAATGAAGAAGATGAAGTGCTTCAGGAGAAAGAGAGTGCCCGGCAGGATTGCTCTATTGACCCGGCTTTGGCAAAAGAATATGTCCGGGCTCTTACCGAAGAACAGATACCACAACCGTTATTGGATAAAATGGCTGATCTTATCAACGAGTCTATTCCCGAGTTGGTTCGTCAGTCGATAGATAAAGAAGCTGAGAAACGGAATATATATAATCATTTGTTATCTCCGTTTACCGATTATATACGGTTTATATATGAGAAGATACAAACAGAAGGCTCTTCACAGTGGAAACAAGATGAAATCCGGTTGAAAGAGCAGGTAAAAGAGTTGAATGACTATATACATGAGCTTTCTTCGAAACAAGAGGAGTTTCAAAGTCAGTATTTAAGCGCCGAACGGCAAAAAAGGGCATTAGGCGAGCGGGTTCATGAATTGGAAATGCGCATTGTGACTTTTGAGGCTGACAAAGAGCAAAGCGATATGGAAAAAAGTGCACTGAACAATAAGCTTAAAGTTGCGGCTGTGCAGGAAAAAAATAAGGCGGATGAGTTGGCTGCTTTGCAGGAAGAAAAATCTCGTCTTGAGCAGGAGTTGGCGAAAGTGCAACAAGTAGATTTGTCTCTTCCTGATAAATTGCAGAAAGCTACAGAAAAGGCGGAGAATTTGCAGAAACATCTGGATTCTGTTATTGCGAAACAACAAGATGCCGATAATGCCTTTGTTACTTTGCAGACTGAAAATGCCGGATTGCAGGATGAGCTCGATCAGATGATAGCTGAAAATAAGGAATTGCATGAATCTCTGACGAAAGTATTGCACGCCAAAGATGATGCAGTAAGGCAGGCTGTAGAGCGAGAAGAAATGTTGAAACGTAAAGTTGATTCTCTGTTGCTGGAGAAACAACAACTTTTCGACTTGTCGGTTTCTAAAGAGAATGAAATAGAATCTGCTCGAAATGAACTGCGTGTATTAACTGAAGAGTTGGAAAAACAGAAAAATGCCGATAAGATGTTGACAGAAACTCTTGATGCAAAAGCTCGTTTGGAAGCGGCTCTTTCAGAATCGGAAGATCAAGTGCGTTCTTTAAAACAGAATATCGGAAATGAAGAGCGTAGGAGTGGAGAATTGCAGTCTTCTGTGAAATTATTGGAAAGTCGGATTGATCTTTTGGAAAAAGAAAAAAAAGATGTATCGGCATTATTGGAAAAAAAGTCTGCTGAATTGGACGCTCAGCGAAAGCAGACTGAGGAAACAGAGGCAAATCTTCGGGATATGATAGATATTAAACACCAATTGTTGGTTGCTAATGATATGTTGGCCGCGGTGAAAGCGCAACGGCAGGATTTGTTTGCAGAAGTAGAAAAAGAGAAGTCGGAACGAACGGAATTGCAACAGAAATTGTTAATATCTGAAGAGACGCTTCGGCAATTTGAAAACGATCAGCAGATCGACAGAAAAAATATCCGGGCATTGATGGCTGAAATAGATGTTTTGAAAGATGAACTGAAGAAAAACAGTCGGGATAGCCGATTTTTAGATGAACCTGAAGAACTTGATTGGTTAGTTCCTACACGTCCTGATACACCGGAAGAGATAGCTCGTAAAAAAGCAGAAAAGAAACTGCAGGAGAAAGAATTGATGGCAGAGGAAGAAAAGACGGAGGTAAAACCGGATCCGTCACAAATGAGTTTATGGTAATTTAAATATAATAAAAATATGCGCAAGATTGATATTTCTGTATTGAAAGATAATGTTATAGATCTTATCGGAAAACAATGGATGTTGATTACAGCTGGAAATATAGATCATTATAATATGATGACGGCCAGTTGGGGGACAATTGGATTTTTATGGGGTAAACCGGTAGCTTGTGTCGTTATACGCCCTCAGAGATATACGCTTGAATTTGTCGAAGAAGAAGAATGTTTTACTCTCTCTTTCTTTAATGAGCAGTATCGGAGTGCCCTTAAATTGTGCGGTACGAAATCAGGAAAGGAAATAGATAAAGCGAAAGCGGCAGGTATAACGCCTTTTGAGCCTTCCCGGGGATGCATTGCTTTTAAAGAAGCACGATTAATTTTTAAATGTCGGAAGTTATATTGTGATCAATTACGAGAAAATTCTTTTATTGATAAATCTATTTTGGAAACTTGGTATCCTTCCCGAGACCTGCATAAAATATTTATTGGAGAAATAGAAGAGGTCTGGGAAGAATGATCTTAATTCGTTAATTGTTGTGCAGTTGCTGAAGGGTCTTCGTTTTTTTCTTCAATAACCATAGACAGTACTGTTTGTAGGAATTTTATTTGTTCTACAGGCAAATTTCTGGCTATGGTTTCTATCATTATAGCAATTTCTTCAAGTGTGAAAGTTGCGCCCCCTGTAATCGTATGCGATACTTCACTGAAGAAGATACCATAATTGACATGTTCTTCTTCACACTTTTGTTGTAAAGCGATGGCCAGCTTTTTTATCTCATTCATAATGCCGGTTTTTGTGGTTAAAATTTTTTTATCTGTTTATATCGGGTGATGATAAATCTTTAAAATTTTGTATATTAGTTATTGCAAAACTAACAAAATAGTTCTCTGCTTTTGCACAAATAAGTACAAATTTATCGATTAAATATTATTTTAACATGGCTGTGACGAAAAAAATTGTCTATTCCGGAGATAAATTCAGGGAATATTTAAACCGGCATAAGATAACTTATCAAGAAGCTTCGCTACAATTAGGTATAGATAAGAATACGATCGGAAAAGCAGTCAGAGGTGGTAACCTGAATTTGAATGTTTTATTGACGATTTGTAATTTCTACGGTTTAGATATTTCGGAATTTTTTAAATCAGAAACTCTTTCCGACAAAAATAGCGGAGGATATCCTGCTTCGGTATCGTTGTCCGATCTTTCCAAGACTGTTCCTTTTGTTGCGGAAGAGGTTGCCGGATATATTGTCAAGAATGGGGTTACTCCGGAAATAGAAGAACTGATTCTTTCGAAAGATAAAGAAATATCGTTGTTGAAGGAAATGAACAACTTGTATAAAGAGCGACTTGATCTCTATCAAAAGAAATTATTTTCTATCTGATCCTATTTTTGTAGTTTAAAAATTCGGATAGACAGAGGAGTTTTCTCTTGTTTTTGTTCGGTATATTCTGCGAAATCTAAATATTATATCCTAAATAATAGAAATTATAAGTTAATTAATATTAAATAGGGATATTCAGTAAATGTCCCTAAAAAATAAGATGGCATATGAAGATGATGG
>NZ_CEWDCG010000114.1:0-9863 GCF_982436375.1 Coprobacter sp.
ATTTAAAAGAGCCTGCATAAATTTCTCAAAAAAATTTAGACAAGCTCTTAAAAAATTTTCACTTATACCAAATGCTCCTCAATAATGGTTCTTACTCATTCTACAGAAATAACTTTGCTTATCTTGCCTTTCCCATTTTCATTGAACGGCTGTATCGTAAAATAATATCGAGAATCCCGATTGAAAAAACCGTATTCTGCCTCGTCTCCATAAACCATGACGGCATTGTTCTGTACCTTCGGTGAAGTTCCCCAACGGATCACATAACCTGTCGTTTCACCCTGACTATCCCATCTGAAACTGGCTCGACGTCGGTCGTTTGCATTACGGACAACCTTAAATCCGGTAACTGCAGACGGAGCTTTTCCCTTTCCCGTCCCGAAAACTCGCAGTCCGGATAGAGAAAAAACTCCCCCATTGAGATCTTCCATGTTCTTTATCCGAATATAACGGGCTGATACCGAACGATCCAAAACAAGCAATTCATGTACGGCGTCCCGATCATTCTTTCTCCGGTCGCCTATCATCTGCCAATTCTTTCCGTCACAAGACGATTCCAAAACATAACGGTATACGGGTGCTGCATCTCTCCGCAATGTTTCGAAATCCTGGTCGCTGATATTTACCTGAACGGCTTCGACCTGCATCGTCCGTCCTAAATCGATCTGAAACCATTCGCCTGACCTGCCGCTCTGAGACGCCCACCATGTCTTGATATTTTCATCCACGGCATTTACTGCTTCATATCCCGGTTGGAACGATGATGCCGAAACTTCCTTTTTATAAGACAACAAATTCCACTCCACGGATAAATCATCTTTCTTGAAATTGACCTTTCTATCGGGTATCTGCATCGGATAATCGGTGAATACCGTGTGGCAATACATGTGCCCCTCATCTCCGAAATAGACCGGAAATAATCCTAAACGACGTTCGAACCAATTTTTTACCGCTATCACCATTGTAGAAACATGCCAATAATTACCGTATTTATCCTGAAATGTATGTCCATGACCTGCTCCGGAAATAAACCCTCCGGGTTTGATCGAATAAGGATTATCCTCCATGTAAGTAAAAGGACCTAACGGATTTTCCGATACATATACGGCATCAGCATACGTTATAAATTGTGTTCCCGGAGTAGAATACTGCAAATAATACAACCCTTTATATTTCGTCATGGTAGCACCTTCATTATAGCCGTCCTTATTCATTTCATTCCTGTCTCCGTTCGATTCAATTCCATATTTTACTGAATTATGCAAAATCAAGTCTTTTACCTCACCGATCTCTTTGAAACCGTTTTCTGGATCTACCTGTACTCCCTGTATCGGTTTTTTATCATGACATCCCCAATAAAAGTAAACTTTGCCGTCATCATCCTGAAAAATAGTAATATCGTCATGCCGATTTTTATTGTTGACTTTTATCTCTTTCCAATCGTCTTTTTCCGGATCGGATGTTTTAAAGAAACGGGTACATCCGGCCGTATAATATAACTCACCGCCCAATTCTATAACCATAGGAGCATAATCTTCTATAATCGGAATAGATTTACAAGGGATATAATTCCACTTCACCAGATCGGCCGAACTCCAATATCCTTCTGACTTGGATGCAAACATATAATACTTGTCTTTATATAAGACAACAACCGGATCGGCAGCTTCTCTTCGACTCGGTTTCTCCGGACGAAACCGATAATTCAGATCTATGGGATTCGCGACAATACGATCTCGATCAAGGTGTTTCGCCATTAAATCAAAAGGTAACAAAAACAGTGTCGAACAAATACATGTCAACAATCGACTTTTCATGTTTTTCATCTCTCTTAAGTTTTAAATTATGCTGCAAAAGAAAAATCTCTTAATTAATTTAAGAGACTTTTCTCGCTTAATTTTTCAACAAAAGTATCTTTTTCACCAAAGTTATAAACTACTTAAAATAGGTCTCAGTCATCGGTACATCTGTAGCCCATTTCAAATAATTACATAAAATCTTTTTCGGGACATTCGCCGGTTTACTATCTAAACTCAAATTCGGCAACAGATCTAACGAAGAGAATACAATTTTCCCCTTTCCATAAGGCAATACCCCGACAGATGTCGTTATCTGGTGAAAAGGAGATCCGACCAAAGATACCACAGGTTCTTCCCCTTGCATTTCATATAACCCGAAATGCTTCGGTCCATCATAAACTACCAGTCGTTGGTACTCCCAATTCATGCCTTTATTTACGGGCAACTCATTGAAAAAAGGATGTTCCCTTACCATAAAACTACTTCCCACCCAAGCTTTTGAAGGATGAAATACTTTATAACCGGGAACTGCGCCGACAGCCCTTAATTTACTCATCCACGATTCTGCATTATCAATCAACATCAATTTAGTTCCATCATCCCGCACTCTTTTCAATAATGCCGACATATCAGGTTCTTGAATCTTTACCGGTAATTTCCATTTCAAAGCAAACTCCCAAGTTCTTCCGTCTTGATAAGCCTCGATCTTTAAAGGATATGATTTTCCGGCTACCAAATTACGTTTAAACGTCACAACTCTTTTAGGCCCGTTCCTAAAATTGTCGACAACCTGTTCTCCGTCGAACCAAAGATTCGCTCCATCATCATACGAAAGTTCAAATTCCGTTTCTCCGCTATATGGTGCTACAATATAACCTTCCCAGCGGAGTGAGAATTTTGTATCACCCAATATATCATATCCGGGAATGAGTTTACTGCCGACATTAAAATCTATTGGTGCGGCAGAAATACGACGGTCAACTTGCATATCAAAATTTTTACCTCGAAAATAATCTAGATTCAATCCCATTGTTTTTCCGTCTTTCGCCTTGAAACAAAATGACGATATAGTATTAAATGCCGTACCCTGATCGATAGAACCCACCAAAATATAATCTAATTTTCCGAGAGACTCGTCATAAGCAACAACATTCGCTTTTTTCTGATCTTTCAAAAAATTAGTAAGTTCCATTCCACCGCCTATCACAGCACCATAACCGTTTATCTTGTCAGATTTCCAGTCTACTGCAAAAATATCGTCATAACCGGATGCGACTTTTTTACCCGACATATCTGATAATTCTGCATTTATTTTATAATAACCTATACCTTTATTTAATTTCACAGGAATTTTCGCTGCAGCCAAATCGCTGAACGTATCACCGCCAGAGACTTTCACAATTCCGTCATACAATATGTCTGTGTCCCCTTTCGGAGTGACAACCCAAGCTTTTATATTATAATCTCCCCCTGGAACAGCATGTTCATTGACAACAAACATATCGAACAGATTCGTATCTCCTACATGACCGATTTTTTCCCGGACTTTCACAGCAACAAACGCAGGCTGAGCATAATGATTAATCAATTCAGGAGTACCCTTTATATTACGAAAAACATCGACAGCACCCGAAAAATTATCATTTTTCATATCTTCATACCCGTTGAAAACATAAATATCCGCACCGTCAGCAATCCGCACATTTTCAAGAAAACGGCCATGTTCATAATACATTATGTCACCCAATGAAGTAATAAGTTTTGTTATCGAGGGATAATATTTCTCAAGTCCTTTATTTTTAATATAATTTCTATAAGAATTCAACCAATCTTTATAATCAGCACCATCCCATCCGTTGCGATTACCGTTTTTCTCTATTGCTGCAACAACTTTTTCTAACTGCGGAGGAGATGCCAAAGCCGCCTCTTCTCCCCAAACAAAAATTTCCGATTCAGCCCGTTCATTTCGCAAAAAACTCTCAGGAGAATTATAGATAGCATCAACATAAACTCCGGCCGAATTTCCGGCATTATGGACATCGCAATATCCGGTAGTGCGTTGATTCTGATCATACGGAATCATATGCAGTTTCCGAGGCTCATCATTCCCTACATTCATAAATCCCGAACCATACGTGACCAGACGGGTCGGATCAAGCAGATGGGCTTCCGCCATATCTTTCTTCGCCCTTTCATCTGGAATCCATCCCGGCTCGTTAATCATATTATACATGACTAAAGACGGATGATTACGGTCTCGTTTCACCATTCTCAAAAAACGCTGAGAATTCAATTGATTAGCGAGCAGTCGATTTTTCATTTTACTCTGCTCACTTCCTTCTTTTACTCTCGAACTACTATATCCTCCGGGTTCTTCGTAATACAACATCCCCATTTCATCGGCCAAGTCAAGTACCTGCGTATTTCCCTGACAACGGTGAAAATTCAACATATTCTGTCCCAATATAAATGCCGATTCTATATGTTTACGAGCCAGTTCCCGAGTCGGATACATCCCGTTCGTAGGCCAATACCCCCAACTAATAGACGAAATAAGCAACGTTCGTTTACCGTTAAAATTAAGCGTAGCATTCTTACCATATCCCTCTACACTTAAAAAACGAAATCCGAAACGCTGTTTATGCTGATCTACAACCTTACCTTTACTATCCTTAATCGTTGTTACGACATTATACAAATTCGAATTTTTCAACTCCCACAAACGAGCTTCGGGTACTGAGGCCGAAAAAGTCAACTTTATTGTTTCTCCGGTCTTTACATTCACCTTGCCCAAATTCTTCGTAAACAAAGTCTTCGGATCAGTTACCGGAACATTACTTTTCCAAGCCTCTACAATAGCCACATCGACACTTCCTTTTAAAACTTTAGACGACGCCTCATTAATAATTTCAATATCGACATCTATGTCCTTTAAAGATGGTTTATTTTTAACAAATACATCCGATACATATAGAGGTGATACGGAGCGAAGCTCGACAGCCCCCAAAATTCCACCAAAACCGTGGGACTGGGGAAACAAGTAATCTCCCCATTTATCTCCGGTATAATCTCCCCAACTGAAATTCCCGGAAGGATCGGTTATTCGAACTGCCAATTCATTACGGCCTCCGTAATTTACAACATCGGTCACATCAATCTCAAAAGGTGTCTGATGCACCAATTCATAACCTACCAGCTTACGGTTCACAAATACCTCTGCTCTTTGACGAATACCTTCTGAGAAAAATATCTTTATACGTTTTCCCTTCATCTCCCGAGAAACTGTAAAATCAGTTCCCCACCAACTGACACCCTTGTAATCTCCTGTATTTCCTAAACCTTTATTATTCGAAAGAGCATCCCAATAGTATTCTTCTACCGTTCCGGGAACTCTGACTTTCAAAGATAAAGTCTTATTTTTAACAACTTCCCTTGCTTCCGATTCAGGGCGAAGCGACGAAAAAAGATTATCCCATCCGCAAGTCGGTTCTGCAACAGTTATTTTCGAAATATCCGCTGGAGGCAAATACAACGAATCATTTTTCCACGAAGCATCTCGGTCTAGCCAAAGCGCCCAACCATCATCTCCAATCTGAAACGAAGTACGTTGTTGTGCCGTTATCCCCGACGTTATTAACAGACACATCCCTAAAAAAAGAGTTTTTGTTTTCATGTGTATTACAAAATAAAAGTTTTCTAATTTCAAAAATAGTTCGAGCAAATTAACCAAAGACTTACTTTACGGTTAAATGACAACTAAAAATGGATATTAATTAAAGAGAGAAAAGGCAGATGCCCAAAAACATTTGCCTTTTCTCTCTTTTTTACCAAACTAAATCAACCTAAAACAATCTTTTATTTTACCAGCTTTATTATTGCTTTACTGTGTTCTGAAATCACTTTCAGAATATAGACACCATTATTCAGACTCGAAGTATTCAATGTAATACGATTTTGTCCCTCCTGCAACTGTTCCATTCTGGACATAACCAAATTACCTTTCATATCATATAATGCAACCTGTGCAGGCTCTGCTATAAATGCAGAAACATCTACCCGAACAAAATCTGTAAACGGATTCGGGAAAGCAGATACTTTAGTTTCTGCATTTGTAATATCCACACCCGTTCCCGTAGAACTGCCCGCCAAAGCATAAACACTTTTACCTTGGAATCCATCCAAAATCGCCCGATAATATGTAGAAGATTTCGATCGTCCGGTAGTAACAGGTACTCCTTGTATCCAAACATATTCATATCCGACACTGACATTTTCTGCCTTATCGTCCGGAATAACACCATTTGTCAAAACACGTTCCCATTCTCCTGCTCCGGATGAATTAATCCGATAAATTTCTTTATCTTCATTAACACCCCATACTTCACCACCACCGGCATCAATTTTAGTCAGATTATACGGATTTCCGACTTCAAGAAAACCTTTCTTACTTTCAGAAGACATCCGAACTAGTTTCCCGTCAGTAGTAAATCCCCATACGAATTTATCATCGGCCGTAATCGACTTTAACCGAATATTATCATCTCCCACTTTGATCCAATTTGTCTGTTGCTTCGTACCTCCGTCAAGACGAACTTCCCCGTGCAAATTGCGATAATATACAGCACCTTCGGCATCGATACCCCAAACCTCTCGCATATTCAGATCAAGATCCACCATCGGCTGACCATTCGTCACATCTACCCAACCATAAGCCTGATTGCAAGCCGCCCCCGGCTGTAATTCCGTACGATAAACTTTATTATTTCCGCTTACATCCGTTATAGCCCAAGCATAATATTTTCCCAATGCTAATTTTTTCAAAGATCCACTCGGCTTTTTATCGATAGGAAGAAAAGATGAGGACGGATCTTCTCCATGAATCGGTTTACAAACAATATTTCCTACCGATGTACTCTGCCATACATCATTAAATCCTGCCGTAAAATTCGTTACGTGTGCAGTTGACGGCCAAGAAGCAGTTCCTTGTTTGCACAAATCTAAGATATTGTGCAGAGGACGATAGATATCCAAATCGGATTCTTTACCGTGATGCCATTCATACCGATAAGCGCCGCCCGAATTTCCCGGAGTTTTATCATAATAATCGTCACAGCCTTCCGCCTCAAGAAGAATACATTGAGATTCTTCATCGGCAAATTCTCGAACCAATGATATATATTGATTAGGATATAAATATTCTGGATGATCACTCCGATACCACGTTGACCCCTCAGCCCAGTCTACCCAAGATTCCAATACGATCCACTCTGATTTGACTTTTTTGCCATTTTCGAAAATTTCACGAATAACCGGAGTTTTTCCATCTTTTGCCAATGAAGAAAAATGAGCATCATCCTTGGGCTTTCCACTGTTATCCAAAACAGGAGTTCCGGTCTCAAGTATCGGGTCTTTATCATATACCCAATCGTTATACCATACATTATTCAGGGGCAAACGTCCTCCATTAAAAGCAAAACTATAATACTTACCCTTAAACTCCCATGGTGTCGGTGTTATATTAGCTCCCCAAGTAAACCATCCTTGAATACCTGCAGCTTTATCTTCAGTACGCGGATCTCTTTTCCAGAAATTATCCGGTAAAATCCAATCGACCTTCAATCCGAAAGTTTCATCCATTTTACCTTCGATATATTCTAAAAACTCTAATATTTTATTATCCTTTTTATTGTAGTCGTATTCCGAAAAATTAGCCGTCCACAACTGAATAGGAACAGCTCCGGAAGAAGGACGTATATATAACATATCTTTCGGAACGACCTCATACCAAGGTTTAAACATATAGTTCCAAATATATTCCTGAAAATCAGGATCACCCCATTCCATTGTCTTCCCGGTCGTATTGCCATACTTCGGATCATCATAAGCACGTGGAAATACAGCATTATCTACAAAATAGGCCATTTTTAAATGGTCCTTAGCATAAGGTGAACGTTTTACCGCGTCTACAAATCGTTTGATCAGACGCGGACCGAAAGCTCCAGGACCTCCTGTATAAAGACGGTCATCGACATTATGCACCTTATCATGATCTCCTCGTCCATGCATATAAGCTACTTCCACTTTAGCTTCGACCAGTTCCGAAACCAATTGGTCCATTGCTTCCTCAGTATTTTCCGGTGTATAAGTATATAATTGCTGCTTATACCACCTACGCATCTGTTCAGTAGTAAAATAGTTATTATTTTTATCCGTCCAGCTCCCGTTATCGCCTTTATCTCCACACTTTGCTAAAGCCGCACTGGTAAAATTCGTAGCGGTAATCGCAAAAATAGGCATCGGATCATCCCAATTCAAACTATATTGAATATCATCATCTAATACATTATTTGATGTTGCAGAACTTTTACGAATAAAAATCATGTCACAATTGATATCATCCGTATCAAAAACAAGTTTCATGTCATAATAGCCTTTTTTTAAATGCTTATGGCCTAAATGCACCAAAGTAAATTCTCCGTTTTGAGTAGCAGGCACTTTAACACCGCTTACCAAAGTTTCATCATTTAACTCAAGGTGTAACTTACAGTTATCCCTACGAGCAGCGACTCTGGTAGTGAAACGGTAGTCACCTTCAGCCAAATAAACTTGTTTGTAACGTATCCATTCACCAGCTTCGGTATTTCCGACATACCAGTTATTGGAAAATACTTCCTGAGCCTCTGCCTTATTCCCCGAAAAGCCAACCAAACAGGCCATCAACCCGGCAGCAAAATAAGAAGATAATCGTTTGTTCATAATGTTTCTCTCTTTTATATGTTATTCCATGTTCCATTTCTATCCTCTCTTTTTCTCCTATTGTAAAATCTCCTGCGCTTTTTTCAGCACATGAATCATCATGTCTTCATAAATATCAGACCCTCCTATAAACCCTGCATGTGAATAATAATTTTTATAATGAGTTTCTACTCGAGCATTACGCACTTTTAGCGCTTTTTCAAAACGAAGCATCTGGTCCTGATCTACCAAATAATCGCCCCCGCTATATGTAAGTATCACATACGGAGGATTTTTCGGCACTTTATTAACCGGAGATGCATCCGCACGTTGGGAATCCGTTGTTCCGAAATAGGTAAAATCTTTTCCAGGTACAAATCCCGGTTTGACATGTTCGATATCGTATATTCCATTAAATGCAACCAGAAATTTCGTTCCTTTAGTCATCATTGCCATATAAGAAGAAAGATGCCCGCCTGCGGAATGCCCCCCGAAACCGAAATTCTTCTCATCGAGATTCCATTCCTTAGCATGTTTATGGATAAACTTCAATGCATCCTTTAAATCCTGATAAGAGTCTTTAAAATTAGAACCGTCAGACGGAAAAGAATACGAAACCCTTATACCTGCAATACCGTGAGACGCCAAATAAGTAGAAATCCCCTTATGTCCCATACAATCTCCACCATGCCATCCTCCACCATGAATCCATATCATATACGGTATTTTTTTATCCTTATTATTCTTTGGTAAATCGACTTCTATTACTAATTTGTGATTAGGATATTCTTTAAATACATAATGGAGAGTCGTACACTGATTAAAATCTTCGGATTTAAGTTTTCGCATTTTATGCTTATAAGGTACAAACATATCAGCCGGAGCTTTTTCAATATCGAATACTTCTAAACGTTCAATTGTTTTAGCATCTTTCAAAACATAACCGTTTTCTTTCTTTTCTAATGTCAATCCATAACGGTTATTTTCATATTTTTGCGCGAAAACTCTATTTACCCCGATAACAGATAAGAGTAATACAGATGTTATCAATACTCTGTTTTTCATGTTGTGTTATAGTTGAATTATGGTACAAAAATAAACGGGATACCTTAAAAAACTTCTTAATTCAGAATTAACCCAAGACATTAATTTCAATTAAATAGGAAGTATTCTCTTTTATATATCTTCTCTACAGACGTCCTCTCAGAAAATGTTAACAGATCAGGAATCATAAAAATGATTCCAAGACTTCTGTTTGTTACTTAACAAACACTATATCTAAATATTCTTTCTTGTACTTACAGTTTTTTCTACCATGCTTAAATTCTA
>NZ_CEWDCG010000115.1:0-9798 GCF_982436375.1 Coprobacter sp.
TATAAAAACAGCTCATCTCAACGGAAAATATTTCGTAGAATGTTTATTGGAAGGAATTATCAATTTATATTGCGCACAAATAGATTATTCGAAAGAAATGAATGATCGAAAATCATTCGGGTCTATTGTCACAGCATTCTTAGCCGAAATCCCGGAAGAAGACAGTTGGGTTGAGATAATCTGTCCGGCTGATATTTTCAACGACCAACTGGAATCGAAACGAAACGACAAGAAATTGACCAGCCTTTTTATAAATCAAATAGAGAAATTGAAAAACGATATACCTAAATCAAGTTATAACCAAGATAAGATGATCGCTCTGTTCAAAAAATATCATGACCTCGTATGTACAGACAAAGATTGTGTCATATATAAAGAACCCCATAAAAGACCTTCTCAATTTTTGACTTGTTTCACAAGTTTCGGATTTCAAAAAAGACGTACAACAGATCTGCTCGATCCAAAACAAGAAAATTTTCTCTGTCCCATGGCACATGTCGGAGTGACATATAGCCGCAGCCTTAATAAATTCACAGACAGGCTTCGATTAAATGTCGCACTTGGTCTGTTCTATCTGAATGCTAAAAAAAACACCTATTACGACAAAATATCTTATCATCCCGGATATGAATTCACAGATAACGAAGGAAACGTTACAGGACCAAAAACATATCACGATATAGAATACCATTACTTATTTCGTACTTTAGGGATATATAATCAAATCAGTGTAGAAGGCAGATTGATGGTAAAAAAGGAAATACAACCTCTACTCGAAATAGGATTTTATCAACAAGTATATATTCCGGTAAAAAATAAACTCGACATATCTGTTCGAGAGTTAGGACACAACATCAATCCGATGGAATATCCTCACTATATTGTCGGGATAATTGCTTCAGCCGGAATATCCATTAACAAAGAAAAGTATCAAATTCCCATAAAAATAAACACTTATCTCCCATTTACCGAAAGTATAGACAGACCGATGGAATTACGGACACAATTCAACCTTTCTATCGGATATACGTTCAGCATCGGAAAAAATAACCGATAAATTTCAATGGTATCTCATCATATCCATGATTAAAAGGTCGCATATCACTACAATGTGCAATCGATTTTATCTTTATTTTTTGTCAAATTGATAAAAGCTCTTTTTGCATTCTGAAAAAAATTGACGAAATTTGTATCGCTTTTGTAAGATTGACAGCAGTTTTAATTATTAACACAAATAAATTCTCAATTACAATGAAAAAAAGTGCTCTGCAAATAGCTCGTGCAGCTTATCAACCGAAGTTGCCTAAAGCGCTTAAAGGGTCTCTCAAAATCCAAGAAGGAGCTCCGACTCAGTCTGTAGCTGACCAAGATGCTATTGCGAAATTATTCCCCAATACTTACGGAATGCCGGTATTATCGTTCATAGAAAGCAATGAAGTAAAAAATTACCCGGCAATCAATGCAGGAGTTATACTTTCGGGTGGACAAGCTCCCGGAGGTCATAATGTAATTGCAGGACTCTTCGACGGATTAAAAGCGCTGAACAAAGACTCCCGTTTATACGGATTTTTATTAGGACCGGGAGGTCTAGTCGATCACAAGTATATCGAATTGACCCAAGATATTATCGATGAATATCGGAATACCGGTGGTTTCGACATTATCGGCTCAGGTCGTACAAAACTCGAGACAGAAGACCAATTCGACAAAGGGTTACAAATTATTAAAGAATTAAATATCAAAGCCCTCGTTATTATTGGAGGAGATGATTCTAATACCAATGCTTGCGTATTGGCAGAATACTACAAAAAAAACAATACGGGTGTACAGGTAATCGGTTGTCCCAAAACAATCGACGGAGACCTCAAAAACGAAATGATAGAAACATCTTTCGGATTCGACACGGCTTGTAAAGTTTATTCCGAAGTTATCGGAAATATCCAACGTGATTGCAACTCTGCAAAAAAATATTGGCACTTTATTAAATTGATGGGACGTTCGGCTTCTCATATTGCTTTGGAATGCGCATTACAGACCCAACCAAATATCTGTATCATCTCAGAAGAAGTAGAAGCCAAAAACATGTCACTAGACGATGTTGTGACATATATTGCAAAGATCGTTGCCGATCGTGCAGCACAAGGTAATAATTTCGGGACTGTTCTTATCCCTGAAGGATTGATCGAATTCATTCCGGCCATGAAAAGACTTATCGCCGAATTGAACGACTTCCTTGCACACAATAGCAATGAATTTGCTATGATTAAAAAATCAGAACAACGAAATTATATCATCAATCACCTCTCTTCCGAAAATTCGGCTATTTATGCAAGCCTTCCCGAAGGTGTCGCCCGTCAATTATCATTAGACCGCGATCCGCACGGAAACGTCCAAGTATCATTGATCGAAACTGAAAAATTACTTTCAGAAATGGTTAGCAAAAAATTGGCCGAATGGAAAGCTGAAGGCAAATACAACGGCAAATTCGCTGCTCAACATCATTTCTTCGGATACGAAGGTCGTTGCGCTGCTCCTTCTAACTTCGATGCCGACTACTGCTACTCATTAGGATACACAGCGGCAATGTTGATCGGTGAAGGTAAGACCGGATACATGTCTTCGGTACGTAATACTACAAAACCTGCAGATCAATGGATTGCAGGAGGTGTTCCTGTAACCATGATGATGAATATGGAACGCCGCCACGGAGAAATGAAACCGGTTATACAAAAAGCATTGGTAAAATTGGATGGTGCACCTTTTAAACATTTTGTAGCACAGCGCGAACAATGGGCTAAAGAGACTTGCTATGTTTATCCCGGACCGATCCAATACTTCGGACCGACAGAAGTTTGCGACCAACCGACAGAAACATTGAAATTGGAACAAGCCTAAAGATTATTATTCTTATATAAAAACGAGTCTCGTTTCTTTAACTGAAACGAGACTCGTTTTTTATATAAAAAAGCCTGTTATTCCATTTCTTTAAACAACCGGTCTGATCATAAAAAAATGCAGAGAATAAAAATATCCTCCGCATTTTTCTCAAAACATATTATACTTCCTTTATCTCTTAAACTGTGCCCTTACGAAATCAAGATATTCTGTTCCATAGCCATCACCGTAAGCCGGATCGGTAGGTTCTATCGCTGTATTGGTATTCCAATCGTTAAACGAATCGACAAACACGATAGGATGTCTGCCCAAATTACGTTTTGCCACATTACATAATGTTTTAAACGTATCTTTATTACGAACGACCAACGGGTATTGAGCATAATTCTGCAGATTCTCTACATACCAATTAAATGCAGGAGAAACTGTCGGAATAAATTCGTGCCCGAAGTTGCTGGACAAGAAACTCTGGAAATAAGCCCAGTTCTGGTCTATCAGTTGCGGGTACATTTGCGAACGGTTATAATTAGTCTGTTTATACATCGTTTCACAACACAACGCATCTACATTGCCTACAAAATAATATTGATAGCGTCCCGGAGGCGTAAAAGCTCCCTGACGGGCGACCAAGAACATATCATACCCTCTTTCTTCTTTCACATAAGCCCTCATATCGGCATATAGCTTCTTGCTATCTAAAGAATGGGTTTTATCTGCAGCAATAATAACAACCATAGGTTTCCCGTCAACCTTAAAATAATTAGGATCACTAAAATAATCGGCAATACGCTTAAAGATATCATTAAAACGCTGAAGCCGAGTCTGATACTTCAAAGGACGAGTAGAAACCACATCTTGCACCTCTTCAACACGCCCGCCCTCTTCGGCTTTCAATGCCGTCGGCTGATTATTAAAATTATTCATATTCACCGAAATCACGTACTTCAGTCCCTTTAAATCGACAAGAGCACCACAAGCCGGATCATTCGCCGCCTTTCCGGTTACATCACGACGTCCTGTCACCACATTAACGAATGCAGTATCTCCTAACACATTAGGATATTTACCCATCGAAGTATTGCAATTCGGTAAAATGAAAAAGTCCAGTCCCGCCTGTAATGCCCAATCTACTTGCTGCTGAGCTATAGCGATAAACTCCTCATTATTCGGGTTCATCGGATAAGGAGCATCTGTGGCTTTAGATCCTTCCTCCGGATAATTCACAGAAGACAACATCGGTATGACATTCGCTCCTAAAATGGAGTTGGCATAATCCAAAGGTTGTTTCAAACGCGCATATTTCTCTGCATTCATTCCTCCGCCTCCCAGATTCATATAATAAGCTCCTAACTGCAAACCGGCAGGTGGCTCAACATCGGGAATTTCATAATTCAGAAAATAATCATCTATACTGGGCCCGTCATCCTTCGCACAAGAAGAAAACATCAATAATCCGGCACAGAGATACAATCCTATTTTACTATTTCGTTTCATTCTATATTGATTTTATGTGTTCTAACTTATACAAATATATATTACCAATAGGGCGTAAACTCAACTTGTTTAATCACCTTCATATCGATATACTTGCCAAATTCCGTAGTATCCTTGATTGCCGGGAACTCTTTCTTTACGCCTTCCAAGAAATGATCCCAATCTTTACCATACCATTTTTGAGCAAATTTCGCACTGTACACTACTGTACCGGTTTTCCATTTGGCATCTCCGGTTGCTACATCAAACGGTTTAGCGAATTGCAACAAAGTAAAGAAGTTATCACCCCAATGAAAAATAGGCGATGATTGCGGAGAATTGGCTTGTAACAAATCGATAGCTTTATAATATTGCACCTTATTTTTAGTAAGTTCTTCCGTCGGATAAACCAACCGTTCCGGAATATAATCATAAGTCGTTTTCGAACCTTCCGGCAAATTATTAACAGATGCATAAAAATAAGGAGGATAATTCATTACCCTTGTACGACGTTCCAAAGTCCACGCAGCATGGCCATTAAAGAAATCAGCTAAATAACGTTGCTTCCATATTTGCTCCAAGTGGTTTTCATCACCGCCTTCTCCATTAACTTCAACTTTGTAAATACCCTGATAATCATACATACCTTCTCCATTCGTATTCCATTTCACACCATCTTGCTCATAATAATCGGAAGCGCCCGATACCCCCCATTGGTCGAATGAAGCAATAATACCGGCTTTATAATAATCTTCAGCAGATTTTGCTCCCAATCCATATTTAATTTGGGCTTCAGCAGCCAGAAAGTTAGCATCTGCAGCTGTCAGAATCGGATGAAATGCATCCATCTTAACAAGATCATAAGCGACTTTCGAATAAGTATCTCTACTAACATTGGCACTTGAGAACGGACTTGGGATTTTATTGACACCGTCATAAGTACCTACTTCCCAAGCACCTGTCGTAACCGGAGAATACTCTTCACGAGGACAATACGGAACTTTATATGTAACAATCATAGAGTCCATCATCAATTCATGCCCCTCAATTACACTTTTACGGAACAATGTATCCCGCACCTCAAAACGATCTTCAAAATCAAACGTTTTCTGACAATACGCTTCCAAACGCGGATCATTGAAAGATCTCAGCCAGATAAAGAAGTAGAGATTAACATTCGGATAGGAATCGATATTATTCGGTTTTGTATCAAGTTCTTTCAAAAAACGAGTATAATACCAAGATACATCGATATCTTTCTGAGTTCCCCATCTCGGACACATATTATCTTCTACAGTAGACATCAGTAAATCTTCCCTGCCCATACTTGCCTGAATAGCCTGAAGCGAACGTTCTGGAATCGCACTTTGCGTATTCATTGCCACTTCAAGGCGCAATGTATTGGCAAACTTCAACCAACGAGACATATCGCTCTTTCCTCCAGAAACAGCATACACAGGATCTTTATCAAAACCGTCTTTATTCAAATCGATCTTGCCGATTGCATCATCGAGCATATTCAATACTGCCGTATAAATCGACTCTTCTGAGTCATACCTGTATTCATTCAAATCGGCATTTAAAGCATCCTGCATAGGCATAGGACCGAAAGAGGACGCCATAAAGTAATATAGGTATGCTTTCCAAATTTGGGCGATCTGCACTCTATTTACAGCTTCAGGTATATCTTTTTCTCTATCAATACCGATCTGCAGATTCTTTAAAACATCAATATACATCTTATTGAATGATCCGCTCGTATTATCTTTATCGCTTGGACCTCTGAAAGTAAGGAACGAATAGCGAGAAA
This sequence comes from Coprobacter sp., assembly GCF_982436375.1. Lineage (NCBI taxonomy): Bacteria > Pseudomonadati > Bacteroidota > Bacteroidia > Bacteroidales > Barnesiellaceae > Coprobacter > Coprobacter sp. The sequence goes on from NZ_CEWDCG010000115.1 coordinate 6,179, forward strand.
ACCACATAAAGTAGTTATAATTCATCTCTGCCATACAATCAATACTTTTATAAATTGTACCAGGAAATACATCCTGCAAGCGAACAGTGTATATTTTATTATGATTTGTATTAGCTTCCTCAAAACGGTCTTCACAAGAAGTAATTCCAGTAAAAAGCAAGAGTCCGGCTAATAAATACATTATCTTTTTCATATTCATCTCTATATTTTAGAAAGTTACTTTCAAGTCAAAACCATAAGTTGCGGTAGGCAACGGATAACCTTGCTCAAAACCTTGACCGTTCCCAGTCGTAGAAGTCGCTTCAGGATCGATTCCTTGTGGAGTATTCTGGAACAGAATAGCCAGGTTACGTCCAACAGCCGACAAACGCAAACTCTGGAAAGGAGTTTTCCGCAAAAGCTTTTTCGGGAAAGTATATCCCAATGCAACTTCACGCAATTTCACATAAGTCGCATCATAAGTGTTCATCTTGGCATTACGTCCGGATATGTGACAGAACATTACGTCCGGCTTCACCCAATCATTTACAACCGGATGTCCGCCTATTCCTTCAATACTTGCTTCAAATACACGTCCCGGGAAATATACCCCCTTAGGACGAGCACCATCCATATACGGCACACGATTAGCCAAATTATCGGCCGGGAAAGGCACATCGGTCGGTCTCAAATAACCGGCACGTTCCTGGTCGCTCTCATCCAATACCCATTTAGAGAAGAAATATTCATCACGGCCTTCCAAAGATTTTATACTGTTACCCATATTGTTCCCTTTATAAGCCGTTTCAGAATAAAATAATCCGCCTTTTTTAAAGTCAAACAAGAATGAGAAATCAAAGCCTTTATATCTGAATTGGTTTTTCCAACCACCCAAAAAATCCGGTTCTACATGACCGATATATACATCTTTTTGTTCAAGAGGCTTACCGGATGAATCAGCAATAACATTACCTGCAGCATCTCGTTGCCAGTCAGTTCCATACATCTGACCATAGGGTTTACCCACTTCAACATAACTGATACAACCATCCGCTCCGGCAGCACGCACCTGATAACGGTCTACTCCAGGAGTCAGAGAAACGATTTTAGAATTATTCTTAGACCAGTTGAAAATTGTTGTCCACTCAAAATTTTTCGTTTTTACCGGAGTAATAGAAGCTGTCAACTCAGCACCACGGTTTTGAATCTCTCCGGCATTTACGAAACGTTCTCTATAACCTGATGCTGAAGATACGCTCGCCCGCATGATTTGATCTGTCGTACTTTTCCAATAATAAGTAAAATCGACAGAGATCCTATTGTTCCAAAAACGGAAATCGGCACCTACCTCATAAGACGTTGTCTGTTCGGGTTTCAAATTAGGATTTTTACGAGTATTATCAGTCATATAATAAGGCATTCCCAAATAGGTGTTTGCAAGATTCAAACCATCATATAATGAATCGAACGGGGCATCATTACCAACTGTAGCGACAGATCCGCGCAATTTTCCGAATGTCAATATCTCTTTAGGAATCTCAAATGCCTGAGTCAATATAAAACTCAACCCCGTTGACCAATAGAAATAAGAATTATTTCCGGGAGACAAAGTAGAAGACCAGTCATTTCGTACTGTCCCGTCTAAATAGACCATATCTTTATATCCGACATTGGCCATCGCAAATACAGAAACTTTCTCTTTACCATCATAACTGTCGTTTCCAGTCAAAATAGCTCCATTATTTGCCAAACTCGGCATATCCGGTTGAGAAGTCGTTCCTACAGTCAAATTGGTACGTTCATTTCTCCGATGTTGCCATGAATACCCCATCGATGCTGTCAAATTCCAATCTTTCTTGAAACGTTTATTAAAGTTCAACATTGCCTCGATATTGTTATTCTGAGCCATTTGGGAAAATTCTTTAAACTGACCGTCCGTATCGAACTGGCTATACATATTGGTATATTCCCATCCTCTGGCAGTTTGCAAATCGGTAGCAATACGCAAACGGAAATTCAAATAATTCAAAATACGGTAATTCAAGGTGATATTTCCCATAAACCAATGTTTCGTATCATGATTCGGTAATTCATACAACAACCAATACGGATTGGTAAATCCGCCATTTAAGTTGAACGGTTTACCGTTTCCATCTTTCCAAGGAATCAATTCTTCAACAGAAGTATCTCGAGGCAAATTTCCCAATATAAACAACGGATTACGGCTCGAAGAGTTACGGTATCCACGGTTATCCATGGCATCGTATGTATAGCTTGCGTTGACATCGGCTGTCAAACGATCGGTCAACTTAGATTGTGTACGCAAATTGAACGAATGACGAGTACGCTCATTCCAATCTTTCACTACATCATTAGCTGTTAATACGGTATAAGAAAAACGTATCGAAGCTTTATCCGTTACCTTATCAAAAGACAAAGAGTTTGTCCAGGCAATACCGGTTTTATAAAGATCCGAAATATTATTTTTATTTGGAGAATAAGAACGAAGTTCTCCTCCACGCCCGATAATCGGGAAACCCAACATAGGAAGACCGTAACTACGATCACTGGCATCTTGAGATGTCAAGTTAAATATTCCCCAAGGCAAATTAGGATTATAGGTAGTATTTAATCCGTTTTTACCTGTCATATTCAATGCATTATTATTGATTTCGGCATTCATACCGGAACCATAAATATTCTGATATGCCGGATATTGGTACAGACGACTCAACTGCACATTAGAAGAGAATGAGACACCCCATCCTGCACGAGCCTGGGCTTTTTTCGTCGTAATCAAAATAACACCGTTCGCACCGTCTGACCCGTACAAAGCCGAGGCATTCGCTCCTTTCAAAATTTCTATACTCTCTATATCGTCCGGATTGATGTTGGCAGCAGCATTACCATAATCGAGTTCACCATTTTCTCCCATATCATTCATAATAGGAATACCGTCGATCACATAAAGCGGCTGGTTATTACCCGTAATAGAGTTATTACCGCGTATAACTACACGTGTCGAACTTCCAGGACCTCCACCAGATATAATCTGAACCCCCGAAACCTTACCTTGCAACATATTCAACAAGTTCGCATCACGGGTCTGGGTCATTTCATCATCCATCTTTACGGTCTGACGTCCGTAAGTCAAAGATTTAGCATCACGACGAATACCCAAAGCCGTTACAACTGTTTCTTCCAACTCTTGAACTTTCGGTTTTAACGTGATTTTCAAGAAAGTCGTTTTAGAATTGACTGTAATGTTCTGCGGTACACATCCGATATATGTCACATTAATCGTGGCATTCTCAGGAATCTGTAACGTAAACTTTCCATCGATGTTAGTTGTTGTTGTCCGTTTCGATGACAAATCCCGTATCGTCGCACCAATCACAGGTTCCCCTTGCTCATCAAATACCGTACCTTCTAATTTACGGTTTTGTGCAGACAATGTCTGAAAAGAGGAAAGAATCAGAGCAAAGATCAGAGCAAAAAAACTCATTCGGAACGGACGTCTAACCGTCATCCGATCTTCACATTCTCTATTGTTTTCCATAATTATAAAATAAATTTAATAAATGTGTGTATATCTCCTCGCTAAAAAAATTTTAGCGTAACAAAGATCAAAAAGCATAAGT
>NZ_CEWDCG010000116.1:0-9751 GCF_982436375.1 Coprobacter sp.
CCGGTGTGGCCAACCGCAACATGATTTCTCCGAATGTGACTACTTTTTTGCTCATGGTTCAAATATAGTTATAAAATATCAGTGTGCAAATATACACTAAATCTTTGATTTTAAACAATCGATTGCGCAAAAATAAAAACAAACTTTTTAGCTTTATTTTAGACGCTTGTCAATAAATGTGTTACAAATTTCGTGTTCGTTGACGGGATTTGCAGTTGTACTATTCTTTCAGAGAATCGGACAGGTGTTCTTTTATGACATATTTTTTGACCATTTTGAAAAGATTGGAGGCAAAGACAAAGTCATTTAACGCTTTATTATCCGAAGTAAAAATTTCTTCATTATTTCCGACCCATTCTTTGTGCCCTTTGTCTAAAAATACTATATTTTCTCCGATACCCATAACCGAATTCATATCGTGCGTGTTGATGATTGTCGTAATGTTATATTCACGAGTAATATCTCGAACCAATTCGTCAATGAGAATGGAAGTACGAGGATCTAATCCGGAATTAGGCTCGTCACAAAATAAATATTTTGGATTTAGCGCAATCGCTCGGGCGATCGCAACACGTTTTTGCATACCTCCGCTTATTTCAGAAGGAAAAAGGTCGTTTGCTCCTTTCAGGTTTACTCTATCCAGACAAAATTCTGCACGCTTTATCCGTTCGGCTAAAGATTTGCGAGTAAACATCTTTAGCGGAAACATGACATTTTCTATTACGGTCAGAGAATCGAATAGTGCCGATCCCTGAAACAACATTCCTATTTCGGAGCGTAAGGCTTTAACTTGCGCTCCGGACATTTGTAATAAATCTTTGCCGTCATATAGTATTTGTCCGGATTCTGGATGTAATAATCCGACAATCGATTTCATCAATACGGTTTTCCCTGATCCGCTTTGTCCGATGATCAGATTCGTTTTTCCGGTGTGAAAGGTCGCAGAAATGTCATGCAAGATAGTTTTACCTTCAAACGATTTTGTAACATTTTTAATTTCTATCATTGCAATAATATTTTGGTCAGTAAAACATCGAGTAATAAGATGGTTACGCTGCTTACAACTACAGAGTCGGTACTTGCCTGCCCTACCTCAAGAGCACCGCCTTTTACTTTATAGCCGTAAAAAGATGCTACGCTGCTAATTACAAATCCGAAAAAAAGAGATTTGATGATCGAGTACCAGATATAATATTCATTAAAATATGATTGTAGTCCGTAAACATACCGGGATGTCGGAATAATTGATGTAAAAATACTTACCAGATACCCTCCGAATAATCCGGTAAACATGCTGAATGCTACCAAGATGGGGATAAACGTTACTAATGCCGTGATTTTAGGTAAGATGAGATAATTGGCCGAATTTACCCCCATGATATCCAGTGCGTCTATCTGTTCGGTTACACGCATTGTCCCTATTTCGGATGCGATGTTAGAGCCTATTTTTCCTGCAAGGATAAGGCACATTATAGATGATGAGAATTCGAGCAGGAGGGTATCTCTCGTTATTAAACCTACCGTATAGGGGGGAATCAACGGAGACATAATGTTCAAAGATGTCTGTATGGCTATAACAGCACCGATAAACAGAGAGATCGTTACCACGATAGCAATAGAGTCTATCACGAGTTGATAAACTTCCATTATATATCGTCTGAAAAATTCGCTCCATCGGTCGGGAATCGAGAAAACTTTACCCATTAATAAAATATATTCGCCGAACTTGTTTAGCGATTTTAATATAAACATATTTTTTCGTTTTTAATAGATACCATTTCAGTAAAAAGAGTATTCTTTTTACGACAACAATATGTATATTTTAATGAGAGCCTGTTTAAAATTTCCAATAAAGAAATATAATCAGGTCATCTTTGCATTTTCTTTCGGTCTGTTTTTCCGTTTTTACTCGATAGCCAGCTATCCTCTTCATAAAAACTATAAAACATTCTCAAAAGAAGCTCTCAAACCTGACCCGAGTAAAATTTAATCAGACTCTACAAACTTAGGGAAAAATTTTCAGGCATGGCTGTTTTAAACTTAAAAATTGATATAAAATACCTTTATCTTTCATTTGCATACAGTGTAACAGTTCTTTATAAGAATATTTAAAAAACGAAAAAAATAAGGAAATGGAAAATTTTCATGAAAAAATAAATGTATATTTGCGCATATAAAATGTATTAAAGTCGGCTTGTCATACTCTTACACACCTAAATATGCGATGTGAATCGCTGAGCTCCTAAAAAACGGTTATATTACCGTCTACAACACCAAAGAGATAAAGACGGGCTGGCTTTATTTTTTTATGTTTATAAAATTTAGAACGCTAAATTACCGAAGTTCATGAAAATCTTTACCTTTGCAATAAAAATAATCAGTCGCAAGTAAATCAGATATCAGGAATGTCAGAAAAGTTTATCCCGAATGTTGAGACAGAAAAAAATACGACGGATACCCGTATCGTGTCGGATGACGATTTGATGGTATTGAGAACCGAAAATTTAGTGAAGAAATACGGACAACGTACGGTTGCCAATCATGTCTCTATTAATGTAAAACAAGGTGAGATTGTCGGTTTGTTAGGACCGAACGGAGCTGGAAAGACCACGACTTTTTATATGACTACCGGTTTAGTCACCCCTAATGAAGGGCGTATTTTTCTGAATGATCTTGAGATTACGAAGTTTCCCGTATATAAACGTGCTCAGCATGGAATCGGATATTTAGCGCAGGAGGCTTCGGTGTTTCGTAAAATGTCGGTTGAGGATAATATTTTATCGGTTTTGCAAATGACCGGAAAGAGTAAGGAATTTCAGAAAGAGAAATTAGAAAGTCTGATTGCTGAATTTCGGTTACAAAAGGTAAGGAAAAATTTGGGAGATCAGTTGTCCGGGGGAGAAAGACGACGTACGGAGATTGCTCGTTGTCTGGCTATCAGCCCTAAGTTTATTATGCTTGACGAACCTTTTGCCGGGGTTGACCCGATTGCCGTAGAAGATATTCAGTATATTGTATATAAGCTTAAAGAGAAAAATATCGGAATTTTGATTACCGACCATAATGCTCCTGAGACTTTGAGTATCACCGATCGGGCATATATGTTGTTTGAGGGTAAGATATTATTTCAAGGAACTTCTGAAGAGCTGGCCGTCGATCCGGTAGTTCGGGAAAAATATCTTGGGCGTAATTTTATTTTTCATCGTAAGAAATTCGATTGATTTTTCGAGGAATATACCGCGGTAGTTTTTTATATCCGTAACGACTTTTTTTGTAGATATTTATATAAGGTATAGCTGCATAGGACAAAAAGTATCAAACTATATACGGCAATATCCCAAGTACCGTTTTCCATAGTACCGAGTTTTTCAAAGTAAGAAAGTTCGTATCCCTGATTTTCTATATAACGGAAAACAACGGTTATACTGTTATTAAAAAAATGTGCGGTTATCGGTAACCATATATTTCCTGACCATACGAGCAAATATCCGAAAAAAGCTCCGAGCAACATGCGAGGAATAAATCCGAAAAACTGAAAATGTACAGTGCTGAATATTATTGCTCCGATCCATATTGCGGCATGTTTGTTACCTGTTTTTTCCCATAATAGCTTTTGAAGGAGTCCTCTGAACAAGGCCTCTTCCCCTATACCGGTCAGAATGCCGATAACAAAAATCAATAATACCAGAGCTCCTAAAGAATGTACGTTTAGTAGTTGATCGGTAATCAGTTGGGCTGAGGCTTCTTTATTACGCATCCATGTTTCAATAGCCGAAAATTTCTCGGGCAATGACAAAGACTGATTCCAGCTAATGACTAAATTCATGAAGGGTACAAATACGATCATACAGATTATAACACCAATAAGTGCTGTAACAGTCGGTTTTTTATCCATTTTCAAGTATGAAAACGGACGGGGGCTGAATAGTCCGGCTGCAACTACGGCTGTGGAAATAAAAAGAAAAATACATTGGATGGACATGCTTCCTACAAGAATATCCGATTGGGATAAAATGTTGCTAAAACCGGTGCTGAATAACCATATCAATATTGCCGATATGATGAGCATTATCAGCATAATACAAAGCGTAATGAATATTTTCGTCCAAAAAGAAGCTGTTCCGTATATATTTGAAAAAGTCATATTTTATGAATGTTAAAAGCTTGCCGATCGGGTTATAATTAAAATAAGAATAAGTAATAGCGTAAATATCAGTTGATTTCGAGCAGTTTTCCCTAAAATCGGATTCAGTTCTGTTCCTTTCTTTTTTGTCATTGCATACCAAGTTTTCAGGTGTATACTTAAATATAGAATAGCGGCAATATAGCCGGTTATGCTGGTCGTGAACCAGATAGTTCCGGTAACAGCTAATGCTGCAATTCCATTCAAAAGGTATGCGTATTCTGCAAATTTATGCCCAAATAATACAACGAGTGTTTTTTTATTCGAAGTTTCATCAGTCTCTTTATCCCGATAATTGTTGACCATAAGAATATTGACTGATAATAAGCCCATAGCTATGCTGCAAAGAAACACTTGCCGCTCGAAATAAAGGGACTGGACATAAAAAGAAAGATTGACAGCTATGAGTCCGAAAAAAATGAATACGGCGATATCTCCCAATCCGTGGTAGGATAGGGGATAAGGTCCTGCAGAATAAGCTATTGCAAAAATTGCGATAAATATACCGGCGATGAGCAGTTTCCAACCGCCTATGGGGATAAGTAAACAGCCGGTAACGCAAGCTAAAGCCAATGTCAGTATTGTTGCCAGAAGCATAGATTGGGGAGAGATATCACCGGATGCTACGGCTCGACGCGGTCCTACACGATCAGAATTATCGCTTCCTTTTTTATAGTCGAAGTAATCGTTGCCGAAATTTGAAGCAATTTGAGCCAATAATGCGAATATAAGGCATATTGCAGCTGCATATCCGTTGAATGTATTCTGATACCATGCGTATGCCGAAGCTGCAATTACAGGACTTACCGATGTCGGTAAAGTACGGGGACGGGCAGCCTCTATCCATTTCTTTATCATTGAAACTCTATCTTAAAGTTCTTCTTCGTTTTCCTTTTGTACGATACCGAAACAAGCTTGTATCGCTTTACGTATTGTTGCGGCATCTTCTTTGTCTTCTTTCAAAATCGAAAGCACAAAGCTAAGATATTTTTCTTTATTTGCCAATCCGCATAAATGAGTCACTCGGCTTTGTGGTAGCATCCCTTTTTGATTATATACTCTTAAAATGGCCGGATAATCTTCATTTTCAGCATATCGGATAAACTCCTCGAGAATATTTCTATATATAGAGTCCGTGTCTATATTATCGGTCAACGTTTCTATATGCCGGGTAAACTCTTCGATGGTGTTTAAACGCCGGTCTATCGTGTATTCGATTTCTCTGCGGGTGCGGTGACGGGTGTGTAGTAAGGCTTGAGATTCTATATCCTTTTTGAAAAGAGCTATTACGTTCTGTTTTACAGCATGAAACACTTCGTCTTCATTCTGTAACATTCTTCTGGCAATTACTCGGATTATAGGTTCGAGCATTAGCAGATTTTCTACTTCAGCAACATCCGGAACATAAATGTTTCGTTCTCTTAAATATTTGATTTCATGCGGTGTACGTCTGTCCCTATCTACAATTCCTTTTGATTCGAGATGATGAAATCCTTTCATTTCGGCAAAAGCTTTAGTCGTTTCTATGACCTTAGAGCATCCTCCGAGCGGTTTTACCATATATTCCGGGAAAATATACGGGTATAATTTTATATCGATACTGGATGAGTCCGTGCCTTCTATAAAAAGAATAGGTTTCCGGCTTCCTAACAGTTCAAGATAAACTTCTTCTGGAAAAAGTTCTTGATTTTCTATGAGTTCGTAATCCCAAGAGTGTTGATCTGCGTCGTATGATTTTACCCATATTCTTATTCCTCCGGTTCTTGTCGTTGCGAATTCTATATCGTGTGTCAGATATACAAATGTGCAGTCGGGGCGTTCTTGTTCTATATAATCCCATAAAGAACTCATGATCGAGCGATGCAGATGAACTTCCGGATCTTCGATAATCAAAATAGAGTCGGGCGATGCCGATAGTGCCGCTGCGATTAGATAGAATACCACCCTTTCGCCTTGACTCATGCGCAAAGCATTATATGGATTATTACATTTATCCGATATGATTTCCAAACGATCAGGTTTGCGTAATAGCCGACTGTGTGGAAATATTTTTTCCCATATAACTTGAGTTCTGTCGAGTTTTGTAACCGGGATGGCTACTCCGATCTCATTCTTTAACCGTTCTTTATATTCCGTTAGCGTTTTGAACTCTTCATATTGAAGTAGGCAAAACAGTTGCTCGAATTCCGTTTGCGTTTGAGAAGCCGGTTTTTCGCTGAAAGCTTCTTTAAACTGTCGGGCAATAGAGTTGGGAGAATCGGGAGAGTCAGGAACGATACAAACCGAGTTCAGTGCGGATATGCGAAATGTCTGTTCAGGATATTCCCGTTCTATTTCTTCTCCGAAACGACTCTTGCCTGCGCCGTTTGCACCGATTATGACTATATTATGAGGGTTCTGTAAAACAATTCTTTCCGATAAATCGTTTTTAGGAGGTAATGTGATTTCCATATACAAACATGTTATCTTTAGAAAAACTTGTATTTCTCAAATGTACGGAATTATCATTTATAAAAGTGCCCGACTGCCATTTTTTTTTTATTTTTGAGGCAGATATAATTTAAAAACGGAATATTATGTTTTCAGGAATTGTAGAAGAAGCAGCTACCGTTGTGGCTCTTAAAAAAGAACAGGGAAATTTGCATTTGACTCTTTCTTGTTCGTTTACTGACGAGTTGAAAATAGATCAGAGCGTGGCGCATAACGGAGTATGTCTAACCGTGGTGAGTATAGAAGAAGGGGCATATACCGTGACAGCGATTCAAGAAACTCTTGACAGAAGCAATCTGGGCTTGTTGAAGGTCGGCGATAAAGTCAATCTCGAACGAAGTATGGTGATGAACGGACGGTTAGACGGGCATATCGTTCAGGGACATGTTGACCAGACAGCTCGTTGCACTGCTGTAGAAGAAGCCGATGGCAGTTGGTATTATACTTTTGTATATGATTTTGACAAAAAGAAAGCTCGCGAAGGATATATGACAGTGGAGAAAGGATCGGTAACGGTAAACGGTGTGAGCCTTACGGTTTGCAATTCTAAAGATGACAGTTTTCAGGTAGCTATAATTCCTTATACTCATGAACATACGAACTTTCATCAGATTACAGTCGGGAGTGTAGTAAATCTTGAATTTGACATTATCGGTAAGTATATCAGCCGCATGATGAAGTATTCTGATTAAATCTGCATATATGGATTTCCTTTCTCTTGTAAAACAGCGGCAGAGCGATCGGGCTTTTGATCCGGAACGTTCTGTCGAGCCGGAAAAGCTGGAGCGCATTTTAGAGGCGGGACGGCTTGCCCCGTCATCCTGTAATTCGCAACCTTGGCATTTTATCGTAGTCGATGATCCGGAGTTGAAAAATCGTGTAGCAGATGCGACATCGAATCGTATATTGAACATTAACCACTTTACCAAACAAGCTCCGGTACATATTGTTATTGTTGAGGAAAGTGCTAATATTTCTGCCGGTTTGGGAGGTTGGATCAAGCGGAAGCATTTTCCGCATATCGATATTGGAGTAGCCGCAGCACATATTGTTTTGGCTGCGGCTGCCGAAGGATTGGGCAGTTGTATGCTGGGGTGGTTCGACGAAAAAGCCATGCGTAAGGTTTTGGGAATTCCTTCCGGAAAAAGAGTTATACTCGATATTGTAATAGGATATTCGGTGCAGGAACATCGTGATAAAAAAAGAAAATCGGCAGATACGGTAATATCTGCCAATCACTATTGAATGTGAATGAGAAATAAGAGCGTGTACAATTTTGTACACGTTTTTTTTTACATTACTTTTGTAAGCGAATCAGAAAATTACCATAATGAGCGATCAACGTTATAATCTGCGCGGCGTTTCCGCATCGAAAGAGGATGTTCATAATGCCATAAAAAATATAGATAAGGGAATTTTCCCGAAAGCCTTTTGTAAAATTATTCCTGATATTCTCGGGGGAGATCCGGAGTATTGCAATATCATGCATGCCGACGGGGCGGGGACAAAATCTTCTTTAGCGTATATATATTGGAAAGAAACCGGAGATCTTTCGGTTTGGAAAGGGATTGCCCAAGATGCGCTTATTATGAATATCGATGATCTTTTGTGTGTCGGTGCTACTGATAACATTCTTGTGTCTTCGACCATAGGACGGAATAAATTGTTGATTCCCGGTGAGGTCATTTCTGCCATTATTAACGGTACGGACGAATTGCTTTCGGAATTGCGTGAGTTAGGTGTAAACGCTTATGCTACCGGAGGCGAGACAGCCGATGTAGGGGATTTGGTGCGTACGATTATTGTGGATAGTACGGTGACATGCCGGATGAAGCGGTCGGATGTCATATCGAATCATCGTATACAGGATGGTGACGTTATCGTAGGTATGGCCTCATTCGGACAGGCTACTTATGAAAAAGAATATAATGGAGGCATGGGTAGTAATGGCTTGACTTCTGCACGTCATGATGTTTTTTCTAAATATTTAGCTGAGAAATATCCCGAAAGTTATGATGCGGCTGTTCCTGAAGAGCTTATCTATTCCGGAGGACTTCGTCTTACAGACGAGATCAAGGGATTGGGGCTTGATGCAGGTAAACTTGTATTGTCGCCTACCCGTACTTATGCACCAGTAATTAAAAAATTATTGGATTATATGAGGCCGGAAATACATGGTATGGTACATTGTTCGGGTGGAGCACAAACTAAGGTAATGCATTTTGTAGAAGGTGTGAAAGTCACGAAAAATAATCTTTTCCCTGTTCCGCCTCTCTTTAAGATGATACAAGAACAGTCGGGAACTGACTGGCAGGAGATGTATAAAGTGTTTAATATGGGACATCGTATGGAAGTGTATGTGACACCAGACCGAGCACAAGAAGTCATAGATATTACCCGCTCATTCGGGATCGATGCCCAGATTATCGGATTTGTCGAAAAAGCTGATAAGAATAGTCTCGTTATCGAATCGGAATTCGGACATTTCGAATATTAGAACTTCTGGAAATGATAAAAAAAACAAACCGTTCGCCGGAATTTTTCATTTCCGAAGAACGGTTTGTTTTTTATTGTTTTATCCGATAAATTTTGTTGTTTTATTTTACCGGAATTTGTTTCGGTTCTTTAGATTCGGGAAGAGCCTTTTTGGGAATTGTGACACTTAATATGCCATTTTCCTGCTTAGCTTCAATCCCATCCTTATTGATATTTTCCGGTAAAACCAAAGTTTGACGAAATTGAGAATAGGAGAATTCCCTTCTTAGGAATTTGCCTTTTTTATCTTTTTCTTCATTTTCTTTTTTATTTTCCACCGTGATTATAAGATGATCATTATCGTCTATGCGAACGCTGAAGTCATCTTTAGTCAGACCCGGAGCAGCTATTTCTACTTCGTATTCTTTATCGTTTTCGATAATGTTTACAGCAGGTGCTGAACTGTTGGATTTTGCGATCCATTCGTTTCCGAAAAAATCATTAAAGATACCGGGTAACCAGTTTTGAGAATGTTTTGCAGGTGTCATAATTGTACCTCCTAAAAATTAAATTAAACATATAACTATTAAGTAAAAAAACTTT
>NZ_CEWDCG010000117.1:0-9750 GCF_982436375.1 Coprobacter sp.
CTCTTATAAGAAACTAAATATCGCGTACTATTATCTGTTTCTTAGAGGCCGTCTAAATTTTGTTCGGACACTTTTTAAGAGATCCTCTTAAATTTTTTGTCCCGATAACCCGATAAAAAGTATAGCAAACCGTATAAAATACATGCCATACAGGATCAAAAGTCCGGATATATAACTTTATCGAGAATTTTAATCAGAACTTAAATTAACCACAGTAAACAAATAAACGAACGTTTATTTTTACTCTAAAGCCAATAGATGATCGAGCTTTTATAAAAAGGCTGTTTTTCGATATAAGTACTTATATTCTAAATAATTAAAAGAGAAAAGATACAATTCATAAAAAAAGTCCAAATAAACGTTCATTTATTTGGATAGTTTTAAAAGCCAAAGCCGAAATGATCAAAAAATTACTGCTTATTTTGCCATTATTCTTCCTTTTCTATTTCACAATTACCTTAGCCGCAGACAAGCATTACATTCGAGGAAAGGTCATCGATGAATCGGGAGAAAGATTATCCGGTGTAACAGTTCGGGTAAAAGAACAAAAATCCATAGGAACTTCAACCGATGATAAAGGAGAATTCTCGATACTCCTGCCCGAAAACGGAAAGCATCTCTTGTTCACGTATATAGGAATGAATGACAATACAGTTGCAGTTTCATCCAAAACTTCCTATATAACAGTGCAAATGGAGATTCAATCGACAGAGACGGAACAAGTAGTTATAACCGGTTATGCACAAACGACAACAAAAAAAATGACCGGTTCTGTCGGTATAATAGACGGCAAAAAACTTGCCAATCAACCACAACCCAACATCGATGCACTCTTACAAGGTCAGATAGCCGGAGTATCGGTTTCTGCGACAAGCGGCCAACCGGGGAAAGAGCAAAAAATCAGAATTCGAGGTACAAATACACTAACCGGAGATGCCGACCCATTATGGGTAATAGATGGCGTTCCCATGCAGAACAGCGTTCCTGAAATATCCTCATCGGAAATTAAAACAGGAAACTTCGACAATATGTTTATAACCGGAATTGCAGGAATAAATCCGAATGACATCGAAAATATCACGGTTCTGAAAGACGCGGCAGCAGCAGCAATTTACGGCTCAAGAGCTGCCGGCGGAGTTATTATTGTAACGACCAAAAAAGGTCAGGCCGGCAAGATGAAAATCAACTATTCGGCAAACTTATCGGTCGTCATGCCACCACAAAAAGATAATAACCTGATGAATTCTAAAGAAAAACTGACATACGAACAAACATTATGGGACGAATTCTCTGCCACCGATTTTGCCGCAGGAAAGACAAACTATCCGGTAATAGGAATAGTGGGAATCATACGATCCGGAAAAGGGAAATTTCAAGGTTGGACAGAGCAAGAACAAAATTCCTATATAGATCAGCTCGGAAACATAGAAACCGACTGGTATGACGAACTGTTCCGCAACGCAATATCGACAAACCATCACCTTTCACTAAGCGGCGGAACGGAAAAAGTCACCTATTATACATCCTTAGGATATACTCATGACGCAGGACTGGTAAAAAAGAACGATTATGACCGTTACAATTTTACAACAAACCTCAACATCACTCCCAGTCAAAAAATAAAAATAAATTTCGGAATCGATGTCTCCTATCTCAACTCTAAAGCTCCGGCTCTCGAAAGCGTCGATCCTTTTAAATACGCCTATTTTGCAAATCCTTATGAAAGTCCATATAATGCTGACGGTAGTTATCGTGCAGACGAAACATATTACAGTTTAGGGGAATACAATAATCTTACCGGATCTTACAAAGCACCCTATATTCCCGCCTGCGGATTCAATATCATGCGTGAAATGAATGAGACCGAAAGCAATACATCGAACACCAACACATCGCTACGCGGAGGGTTGGAATGGAAAATCATACCCGAACTAAAGTTTGAAGGATTAGCTTCTTATTCCTTTTCCAATAACAATTCAGAGAGTATTTACGGTGCGGAAACGAAAGCGGCATTCGATAATCGCCTCTCGGTTGACAGTCAAAGTCGCCGTGAGTACGCTTCTATCGCTCAAAACAAAGCATCCATAAACAGTTATATGGTAAGGGGACATTTCGCCTATTCCGACAATTTCGGGAAAAATCACGCTCTGTCTATTTTAGCCGGAGCAGAATTGAGAGGTTCTACCTCCCACACATTATATAGTAAACGGTACGGCTATGACCCGATTACCGAAAACAATACGACTCCGTTACCCGATCCGAACGGTGTCGGATATGAAAAACTGAAAGAATATCTGGCAGCTCTCGATCTGTCATCCGGACAATTGGAAGACGAGCAACGATTTGCATCCTTCTATGCATCTGCCGACTACTATCTGATGAACAAATATATCTTCAATGTATCTTTCAGAACCGACGGAAGCTCGAATTTCGGAAGCAAAGAACAATTCAATCCGACTTGGGCTCTCGGAGCTGCATGGCATTTAGGAGAAGAATCTTTCATGAAATTCCTAAAACCGGCAGTGAATAGGATGACCCTCCGTATCGCAAGCGGATTTACCGGAAACATCAGTCGCGCAGCAAGTCCGCAACTGATTATCGCATATTATGATAATTACCGAAATCTGAATAACAACATTTATCATATCGGAAAAGTCGTAGGTGCTCCGAATCCCAAATTGAGATGGGAAAAAACTCAGGATGTAAAAGCCTCTCTCGATTTCGGGCTTTT
Source organism: Coprobacter sp. (assembly GCF_982436375.1). Lineage (NCBI taxonomy): Bacteria > Pseudomonadati > Bacteroidota > Bacteroidia > Bacteroidales > Barnesiellaceae > Coprobacter > Coprobacter sp. The sequence goes on from NZ_CEWDCG010000117.1 coordinate 2,732, forward strand.
CAACGATCGATTGAGCGGTATAGTCGAAGCATACTATCGTAAAAGTTCGGATGTCGTTACATCAGAAAGAGTGCTCTCCACGACAGGATATCCTACACAAAAATACAATACCGCAGAAATTAAAAATCGAGGCATTGAAGTAACACTGAACAGTGTACCGGTAAAAACAAAAGATTTCAGCCTGAACCTATCCGTAAACATGGCTCTCAACCGAAACATCGTAAGTAAGTATAATCCTCCCTACCGAAACAGCAGTACCTCTTATAATGCAGAAATGCTCGAAGGATTCCCTACCGACGGGATTTTCAGCGGTAGATGCACAGGAATCGATCCCGAAACAGGATTGTACAATTTCGAACTCCGTCCGGACGCCGTAATCCGAACAAAAGACGATCTTCATCTTCCGGACAACTATCTGTTTTATTTGGGAACTCCGACCTCCCCTCTTACCGGAGGTTTCAGTTTAAGCGCAGACTACAAAGAATTTCGGCTGAGCGTAAACGGCGTCTATTCGGTCGGAGCAAAACAATTCGAATATATTCGTCCTCCCGTTTCATATTCCAGTACAGAATACGGGCAAGAAATCACGGTAAACGAAATGGTCCAGACTTTTCAAAACGACTTATTCACGCAATATCTCAATGTTAACCGAGATATGTTCAATCGTTGGACACCGGAGAACAAGACAGATGTCTCCGCTCCGCGCTTGTGGAATCCCTATACGGCAGATTACGGATTTAGTCGGCAATATCCGACAGAAACAGCAATCACCCAAGGTGCATTTCTCACCAAGCTCTCTTATCTCAGAATTAAAAATATTATTCTCGGATACAAACTTCCTAAAAAATACATACAACGGTCTAAAATCTCCAATCTCGATTTTTCTCTATCGTTGAATAATTTCTTGACAATTACGCAATACAAAGGAATGGACCCGGAAACTCCGGGCGCAACATACCCGATATCCCGTTCTGTTACCTTCAGTGTCAATATCGGATTTTAACATCTATACAGAAATTAAAAAATATGAAACATTTCAAATACATATTATTAGGAACTCTCATTCTGCTCATCCCCTCATGCACAGAATATCTCGATGTAAAACCGAAAGGAAAAATTATTCCTGAAACGGCAGAGGACTTCTCCACGATCCTTCACTACTGGCTCGACCGTGTAGAAACCGGACAAGATGAAGAAATTCTCGGTAATGCGACCAACCTTATACTGCAAGAATTTTATTCAGACAATTTAGATGCGACTTTAGCCTCCTTAGTAGAAGGATTTACAATAAACGGATATACACCTCTATATATCGGAGAAAGAATCAATTCGGTACAAAACGAATATTCCGACAACTATTCGGTAATAAAAGATTGCAATATGATAATCGGAGAAATGAAAGATACCAAATCAGAACTGGCAAAACAACTCTTAGGAACAGCTTGGGCGATACGAAGCATCTGTTATTATAACTTATTGATCCGCTTTTGCGAGCCGTATAATCCGATCTCGGCTGAAGATAAACTCGGACTCCCTTTAATCGACCGCTTCGACATGGAAGCAAAACCGTCCAGATCCGACTTGAAAACAACAGTATCTTTCATAGAAGAAGGATTTAAAAACGCAATACGATACGATATAAGCGACACAGACTACATTTTCACATCGGATGTCGCAAAAGCATATCTGACAAAACTATATTTCTGGACTCAGCAGTGGGAAAAAGCAATTCAGTATGCAGAAGAACTGCTATCCAAATATCCGATGTTAGAAGCGAACCAGTATGAAGAAGTCATGCAAAATAAATTTACCCAAAGTTCTAACTTCATTTTAAATCCCTACACCTCAGAATCTTCTTTAGGTTCTATGGCGGTTACCAATGCTTTTAGCGATTCCAAAACACGTCCGGTAAGCAGAGAAATGGCTGAATCTTTTTCAGAAAAAAATGATGACATTCGTTATACTGTTGCATTCAACAAAAAACGGGTAAACAATAAAACGATTCTTTTCAGAATCCGAAGCGAAGAGATGTGCCTGATTGCTGCCGAGTCTTATGCCCATTTAAACGACACAGAAAACGCCATACGTCAATTAAATGCCCTCCGCGAAAAACGAATCATACAAAATTTCATCCCATACACAGAAAAAAACTTACCGGAAATATATTCCCAACTGATCATCGAAGATGCAACCGGTAAACCGATAGACAAATTAATGTCGGCAATTTTATGCGAACGCCGTAAAGAGTTCTACATCGAAGGAGACCGTTGGTTTGAACTGAAACGAAACGGCCGTCCGGAGTTTTGGGTCGCCAATAACGGGAAAAAATATGTAAATGAAAAATATTTATATACCTACCCCATAAATAAGTCCGATATAGACCTTTATCCGGGACTGGTAATACAGAATCCGGGATACGAAGAATAAAAATCTCATTCCTATAATAATAAAATACGACAAATGAAAAAGTACATACTATCAGCTTTGTTGGTATCGGCAATTATTTGCGGACTCGTCTCATGCGACCAAAGCGATGATCTTCCCCCGAAGACCGAAAACTCATCCACTAAATACTTATTACCTAAAGGAACAGTCATGACCTCCTCAGAAAGAGCTTTGTGTAATGATAAAAAAACGGAATATGAACTTGCAACAAAATAAAAACTCATATTTCTCTCCGAGAGAAAATAAAAATGATTTTCAAGAAATTCGGACAAACTCTATAAATCGAACTATTTATTAATCATTTAAAAATCAAACAAATGAAAAAAATCTTTTATTTCTTATGTTTAAGCGTCATTGCGCTCACATTCCCATCATGCAACGATGATGACAATGATGAAACGAAAAAACCGACATCCTTTGATGAAATCGATGAAAAAATCATGTACTCCTTCGAAGCCTCGTCTCAATCGATGTCCAACACCTTAGATGTGAAAGTTATTCTTCAAGGTGAAGAAAGCGGAAAATCATTTACTGCTCCGGAAGATATAAACATTCCGTTCGAAGTAGACGCAGCAAGTACGGCAGAAATCGGAACAGACTACTCGATCGATGGATATACACCGACAGAAAGTACCGCTGCCGATTCGGAAGAACCGAAACTCAAACACTTCATTACCGTAAAAGCAGGAAGTAATGAAGGAACAGTGCGTTTCACGGCCGGAGAATCTATCTCAACAATCAAAAGCATAATCTTAAAACTGAATGCTCCCGAAAAAAACGCCGACAAATTCTATTTGGGAAACTATGACCAAATGAATATTTACATTACTAAAGCTAATACTGATTTCAACAACTTTGCAGGAAACTGGAAACCGGTAGAAATCACAAACAAACTAAACTGGATAAACTTAGAAATCCCGGCAGAAGATTATACAAATCTGCCCGAAACATTCAATGCCGATGACTATCTTGAAATCGTGAATACAAACGACAGTAAAAAAATTATTCCTCACGTAACAGGAAGCCTGAAAAATTATTTCTGTGGCTCAGAACACGAAGTTTCTTTCCTAAGCGTAGAAAATTTCTTTGACATGTCTATGATGGATAATTGGGACGGAATCGACATCATATATTACACAATAAAAGGTGCCAACAAATATTTTTCAGCGACAAAATCCGAACCGGCTGATCTCAAGATAGGTTTTTACAAAGTAGATGACAATACTATCAACATATTCATCCACGAATATGTCCCGACCGACTTTTTCTACTCTTCGTTCAATGATACATTCTTCGGCGAATGGAACTTTAATGCGCCATCGGTATTCGGTATTACTTACAAATTCACCCGAATACAATAAGAGCCTGTAGGCTAAAGATCTATAAATAGATACCACCTCTGAGACTGCTCCAAATTGAAATAAGATTTTGGAGCAGTCTTATTTATAAACTCCGATATTAAACACGATATATTCTCTTTTTAATCTGTATTTAATACATTATTCGGGTATTTCTTAAGAACAGGAGTCTACTTTTGCTTTACATTAATTCAATATCTTACCAAAATGAAAAACTTACGACTACCGATCTTACTCATTTTCGGGCTGCTATCAAGCCTTGCATCAGCAAAAGAAATCTACGTCGCATCCTTCGGAAAAGACTCGAATCCCGGTTCGCAAAACGAACCCTATGCAACATTGGGAAAAGCATTTACCGTTCTCGAAAACGACGATAAAATTTTCATACTGGACATACTAAGCATACAAAACGAAGCTTCGGGAACCGGAACGGGACAAATGGAAGATGATTGTCTCGGCATCAAATTTCCGTCTGACAAAAAAAATATCGTCATACAAGGAATCTCTCCCGAAACATCCGGTATTGACGGGACATCTCTTATTTTAGGGCAACGGGTACTGTTATTGCAAAACGTCGAAAATCTGACAATCAAAAACATCTCGATAACCAATGCCCTGAAAAATATAAATCCCATGGTAATAGGTGGTGGCGCAATCAGTGTTGAAGGCGGAAATGTCACCATCGAGAATTGCAATTTCGATGCCTGCGGATCATCCACTCTTCGTTACGGAGGAGCCATTCAGGTCGATAACGCCATCGTAACACTGAAAAATTGCAGTTTCGCTGGGGGCAACGCTTCTTACGGAGGGGCTATATACGTCGCATCCGGAAAGTTGATGACAGATAACTGTTCTTTCGCGCAAGGGAATGCTACCCTCGGTGGCGCTATCGCTACACAAGCCAATACCGCCAACACGGTTACTCCCGAAGAAAAACAAGTTTCCATCTTTTGTTCTAATTCGTACTTTTACAAAAACAACGGTTCGGCAGGCGGTGCGATAGCCGTAAGCAACTCTACAAATAATAATGCCGTCAAACTTCGAATCGAAAGTTGCACGTTTGCCGAAAATTCAGGACGAGGCGGAGCTATCTCCCTTGAAAATAAAAAAACAGCGATCAATGACTATCAGTTGATAAATTCCACGATCTATAAAAACAGCTCTCCAAACGACGCCGGAGCAATCATGTTGCTTGCCGGTCAAACAGGAGAAACATTCGATCTGATCAACTGTACCATCACTGAAAATACGACAACCGGAAACGCAGGACATGGGGCAGGAATCCGGTTCTATAACGACGATTCGTCAACCAGCCAAACCGTATTGAAAAGAATACTGAACTGTATTATCGAAAACAACTATGCGACAAACAACGGCAGCAGAAATCAGAATTCCGATCTGTCGTTCCGTCATACGCCCGAAGCCACCTACTTAATCATTAAAAACTCTTTCATAGGAAGCGACGGGAACAATAATATCAACGTAAAATATTACATGGAAGACAACCTCTTCAACTATTTTTCGGCAGTAGAATCCCTTGCCGAATTCGAAGGATCTACTTCCGATCAGATTCAGGCCGAAAAATGTATTCCGGTACTAAGTTCTTCTCTCGCTTCTAATTACGGAAATCCCCAATGGTTACAAGAAATCGGCATAACCACCGATCAAAAAGGGAAAACAAGACCGTTTACCAATAACCGATGCACTATCGGTTCTGTCGAAGTAGTCTCTACTCTAAACCCGGGAACAAAGCCCGAAGGAACACCGATATACCCAAGTTATGATAATCTGGTAATGGCAGGTTATCAAGGATGGTTTTCTGTAAAAGGTGATGACTCCGGAAACAACGGATATGTTCACTGCGGCCGTGACGGAAAATTCGAACCGGGATATGCCGGAATAGAATTTTGGCCCGACATGACCGAATACACAAAAAAATATCCGGTCGATTTCGTTTACCCCGACAATAGCCAGGCCTATTTTTTCAGTTCTTCCGATGAAGAGACTGTCGATCTGCACTTCAAATGGATGCAGCAATACGGAATCGATGGCGTTTTCATTCAGAGATTCATATCTTCCATAACAAGTCAAGCAATAGGAAAAGTTTTGAAACATGCCGTAAAAGCAGCAAAAAAATATAATCGAGCCTTTTCGATTATGTATGATTGCAGCGGACTATCTACTGAGGCAGATATCTATAAAGTATTAAATGACTGGAAAATCATCAATGCTAAATACCGTCTTTCCGATCCGTCTGTATGTCCTACCTATCTTCACCATAACGGAAAACCGATGATTGCATTATGGGGTATCGGTTTACAAGGCAAAGGCAGTACTCCCGCCCAGTTTAAAACAATGATGGACAATCTGCAAGATTTAGACGGGGCTAAACAGAAATTTTCCTACTTACTGGGATCATCTTATCAGTGGAGAACCGGAGGAGGCGACGCCTATCCCGACACGAAAGATCTGGTCGAAGTATTAAAAACAGCAGATATTATTTCTCCTTGGTCGGTCGGACGTTACAACTCTATAGCAGGATTCATGGACCGTGTGGAAAAATTCCTGAAAACCGATATTTTATGGTGTAGAATGAATAATGTAGGATATGCCCCGGTAGTTTTTCCGGGATTCTCATGGAGAAACTTAAAAAATCTGACCGCAGATAAATATGATGAAATACCTCGCCTGAAAGGCGATTTCTTATGGAGACAGATTGCCGAGGCAAAAAAAGCCGGAGCCAAGATGATCTATGTAGCCATGTTCGACGAACTGGATGAAGGGACCTGTATTTTCAAATGTGCAAACAGTAAAAATACACCGATATTCGCAACTTCATCAGACCCTCAAGGTAAATTCTTGGGAATCGACGATGATCTGCCCACCGATTACTATCTGTTCTTAGCCGGACAGGCCGGCGAATGGCTGAAAGGGAATGCAGAATACGGCGATACCAAACCTTCCTACAAACCGATGGGGATGGGACATACAAAAATAGAATCTCCGATAACGATAACTTATGCAAATAATATCCTCTCAATCAAAGCCGTTCGAACCGGAAAAATAATTGTACGAATCTATAATACACAAGGGAATTTAATAGGCTCATTAAAAAATAAAGAACAAAATATACCTTTCAATAAAACAATTAATATATCCGCTTTTCCTAAAGGCATATATATTATACAAACTATCCTCGAAGGAAAAACATACACC
>NZ_CEWDCG010000118.1:0-9711 GCF_982436375.1 Coprobacter sp.
GTATTATTATTTCCACTTTCTTATATTCCCAAAACCATTATGTCAAACAATTGGGAATAGAACAAGGTCTATCAAACAACTATGTCGTAAATATTACTCAAGATAAAGACGGATTTTTATGGTTTGCTACCGAAGAAGGTCTAAATAAATTTGACGGCAGTCGTTTTATTAATTATTATAAACATACCAATCATCTCAGTGGGAACGAATTGAACTGTATTTATGCCGACCCCTCAGAGCCTATTATATGGATAGCTACTCAACGAGCGGGAATGAACGCTTATAATTATGAAAAAAACGAATTAACCGTATTCTCACATAACGATTCGATACCCAGCAGCCTCATTACAAACGATGTCACACACATCTCCCCTGCAAAAGACGGGAATCTATGGCTCAGTACTTACTATCGGGGAATAGAGTATTTCAATAAAAATACCGGAGAGTTTGTTCATTTCAATACCAACACATTCCCCGATTTACCCTCCAATAATACTTGGACTGTATTAGAAGATGAAAACGGGAATATATATATCGGGCATGTAAAACACGGAATGAGTATTATTTCTTTGAAATCCAAAAGCATAAAGAATTTCAGACATAATCCCCAAAATAGGAACAGCATACCCGGTAACCGAGTTAATTGCATATACAAAGATAATTCGAATAACATTTGGGTAGGAACTGAAAAAGGTGCAGCCTTATTCGACCCGAAAACAGAGCAATTTTTCCCTATAAATCAATTTACAAATATACCTTCAATATCTGCTGTTTTTGATATTCGTCAAATGGATAATGACAAAATCTGGATAGCTACAGAGCTAAATGGAATTTTTATCATAGATATCAAACACCAATATTATCTATCACAAAACCAGATCAACCCCGAACATATCACAGTAGGAAGCGATAATTACAGTTTATCCAATCCGACAGTAAGATGTTTATTTCAAGACTCTTTTAAAAATGTATGGATCGGGACTTACGGAGGAGGTGTTGATTTTATCGGTCATATTCCTCCATTTTTTAGAACTTATAGTTATTCTCCGATCGAAGAGTATAAAAACAACCTCAACAACAGAATCGTACTGAGCCTATGTATTGATAAAAATAATAAATTATGGATCGGCACTGACGGCGGAGGAATTAATGTTTTTGAAAAAGGCAATCGTACAGCCATTTACACCGAAGAAAACAAAAATTTAAGCCATAATTCTGTTACAAGTGAATATTGCGATTCACAAAATAATATATGGATAGGTACATTCATGGGAGGTGTAGATGTCTATAACAACGAGAAAAATACTTTTTCCCATATCAACTTAAAAGAAGCTACGACTCATGACGCCCGTTGTTTTTATGAAGACCAGGAACACAACATGTGGATAGGGACTAGTTCCGGAATATTCATCGTCAATACTCAAACTCAAGAAAATACACATCATTATACTACAATAAATTCTCCTCTTCCTGAAAATATGATACGTAGTATTGTTCAGGATAATAAAGGTCAAATATGGGTCGGCACTTTCGGACAAGGATTGTCTATTTTCACAAAAAATATGCATCTTATCGGTCACTTCAATGAAAATAACGGATTTTGTTCCAATTGTATAAATCATATTTTCAAAGATTCAAAAAACAGAATTTGGATAGCAACCGGAGACGGATTAGCTTGTTTTGCTGCTAACGAAAACCGAAAATATAAAGTTTATAACCGGCAAGACGGCATTCATAATGCTCACATCCGGGCAATTACCGAAGACAATGAAGGAAATATCTGGTTTAGCACCAATGCCGGCATAAGCTGTTACACGGCAGACACCGAACAATTTATAAATTACAATTATTTCGAAAAAGTCCCGATGGGTAATTTTGCCAGTGCAGCCGTAGCCAAAGACGAAAACGGAATTATTTATTTCGGATCTATAAATGGAGCTCGTTATTTTGATCCGAGCGCAGTTCTAAGCAAACGTAAAGTATCACCTATTATCATTACCGAAATAAAAGTATTTGACGGACAATCTACATATAAAGATAATAATACTATAAATTTTTATGGACAAGATAATAAAGGTATAAAATTGACTTATAAACAAAATACTTTTAATCTAACATACAGTGTACAAGATCATTCCCAAGCTAATTTAGTTGACTATGCATATCGCTTAAAAGGGTTTGATGACTCATGGTACACTGTTGATGAAAATACAGTATTATTCCGTAATATTCCTCCGGGAGAATATGAATTCCAAATAAAAGCCAGGATTCGTAACCAAGAATGGACTGAGGAAATCAATACTCTCCCGATACATATTACACCACCGATTTGGTTATCTTGGTGGGCAAAAACACTTTATCTTATTTTTGCAGGATGCATCTTTTTCTGTCTTTTCAGACTTTATAAGAAAAAAATGGATATGCAACTTTTGTATGAGTTGGAAAAGAAAAATCACGAACAAGAAGAAGAACTGAATAACGAACGGTTACGTTTCTTTACTAACATCACACACGAATTGCGCACACCGTTAACTTTAATTTTAGGCCCTTTGGAAGATTTGCAAGAAGATAAAGATCTGCTCCCGTATCAACAAAAAAAGATATCAATCATTCATAATAGTGCCATTCGACTTTTAAATTTAATCAACCAAATACTCGAATTTCGCAAAACAGAGACACAAAACAAAAAACTTTGTGTAAGTAAAGATAACCTTGCTGCATTAGTTACAGAAGTCGGTCTCAAATACAAAGAACTGAATCCTAAGAAAAATATTGAATTCAACATTGCGATCGAAAGTGATCCTCTCCCCTTATATTTCGATAAAGAGATCATAACGATAATACTCGACAATTTAATTTCAAATGCCATAAAATATACGGAGAAAGGTTATATCAACATATCTCTTTATACTATCCGAAAAAATAATACAGATTATGCAGAAATCAGAGTTTCCGATACAGGACAAGGCATTCCTTCCGAAGAGTTACCTCATATCTTTGAAAGATATTATCAAGCCAAGAATGACCGTCAAGTATCGGGTACCGGTATAGGGTTGGCTTTAGTAAAAAATCTTGTTAAGTTACATCAAGGAGAAATACATGCAGAAAGTATTCTCGGGAAAGGTAGTAGTTTCAGATTTTCTCTTATCATAAACAATATATATCCGAATGCCTTTCATACAGACTCTGAAGAAAAAGAACAAAACAGTAACCACGATACAGAATCTGCCGAAGATAGTATGCTTAACAATAATATTTCCGGAGAAAAACCCATTTTATTAGTAGTAGAAGACAATCCCGATATATGCGAATATATATCTGAATCATTCTCCGATTCATTCGAAGTCATAACTGCAGAAGAAGGTGAGGCTGGTTATCGTATGGCAATCTCTCAAATTCCCGACATTATAGTAACAGATATTATGATGGCCGGTATGGATGGAATCACTTTTTGTAAAATCATAAAAGGGGATGTACGCACAAGCCATATTCCGGTTATAATGCTCACAGCAAAGGACTCTTTACAGAATAAAGAAGAAGGTTATCTGGCCGGTGCAGACTCGTATTTGACAAAACCTTTCAGTGCGAGTTTATTGAGAAGCCGTATTCATAATTTATTAGAATCCCGTAAAAAACTGGCTAATCAGTTCAGTAACAACCTAAACATCAATTCCGATAAAAGTATAATACTTCACGAATCTCTAAACCAACTTGATAATGAATTTATACAAAAGATCACACAAATCATCGAAGACAATCTTAAATCAGAAAAAATAGATGTTACCTACCTTGCAGATAAACTATGCATGAGCAAATCTACTCTTTACCGGAAAATAAAAGCCTTAACCGGAATCTCGACAAATGAGTATGTACGAAAGATAAAAATGCAAAATGCAGAAAAACTAATGTTGGAAGGCAGATACACGATTTCTGAAATAGCTTTTAGAGTAGGAATGAATAGTCCCGTCTATTTCAGACAATGTTTCAAAGAAGAATTCGGAATATCCCCATCAGAATATTTAAAGCATTTGAAAAGTAAATAAAATACTGAGTTTTTAGCCAGCCTAAATTTTCTTATTGGAAAATTTAGACTGGTTACTAATCGGTTCTAAAAAGAATATGTCGTACCGACCAAGAGATTAGCCGCCGCATCAAACTTTGCAGAACATTTTTTTCCATCGACTTTATCTCCGAAAAACGAACCTCTCGGTTCAACAAATATACTCAATCTACGATTTATATTGAATTTAGCTTGCATACCGACGATCGCCGTATATGTCGTTTTTGCATCTGTAACGTTAGTCGGGAAAGCAGCTCCGACTCCCACAATTCCTATCATATCAAATAATCGATCCGGATCATATCCCGAAAAACAAGAAGTCAGATTTACTAAATAATCACTACGTAAAGATAAAATTGTCATCTTATCTGCATCATACCATACCGCAGGACGGAAAGTATTTGTTCCGAAAGACAAACGAACTCCGGAAATAGAATTAAACCAATAACCCAACGACACATCTGCATTAAAAGAAAGCTTATCTTTTACTTTTCCTGTACGGGAAACAACGGTATTTCCCCAAACACCTGTACCAACGCCAGCCGAAACGAACGTTGAATTATCAACCTTTTCCGTATTTAAGTATCGCTCCGACCTATTTTTAAACTTGTAGGTCAATCCCAAAAGCAAATCTCCGGCAACCACCTGATTCCTGATTCCATCAAATCGATTGAAATATGTCGAAATTTGAGGCTCTAAAAATATATCTAAAGCTGGAGTTACACGAAATGCACCCTGCAATCCGGCAGAAATTCCCGGAATAAAACGGATCTTTTTATAAGAGGAAGCTACTCCCAATCCTAACTTAGCACCTAAAATACCGCTTAACGAAAACAATCTATCCGGATTATATCCTGCAGCAAGAGTACTCAAATTCAGCATATAATCTGCATCCAAACCTCCATGTACAGTAAACTCTCCGCTTTGATCTTCAACTTGTTCTCCCGATAAAGACAAACGCCATGCCGATAAAGGAGAAAACCAACGTCCTAAAGAAATCCTGCCGATAGGTCCGACATTCATATTCCGAAACATTTCATTATTAACATAAGTAGATATTCCGCCCGAAACAGAAGCAAAATAAGAAAAGCCTTTTTCACCCTCAAACAGAGAACAACTGGTCTCCCGGTCATATCCACGGAATGTATAACCGACACCGATATTCACAGTTGGAAGGACCGTTTTATATGTCGATAATCCCGAAAGAGCATTCCGATCGGCAACCCAAAGAAGATGAGGCTCGAGAAAAAGATTCCAATGAGAAGTAACATTAAATTGCGCCTGCAAACCAGCTTCTAATGCCGGATAGACTTTTTGATTCCGGTAAAAAGCCGATGGACCGACAGCTGCGATCAAATTAAATAATCGATCTTCTTTATATCCGGCAAAAACCGATGTTATATTAAACATATAATCAGCTCCTGCTATAATTGCATTGTAACGGGTAGCCTTTCCTGCAGGAAAAGCCGAACCGATTATCATCCCCGTACCATTAACTCTCAAACCGGAAATAGCAGTAAACCATTTTCCTAAAGATATTGTCGCTCTGGCACTTAAAGCTTGCCGAGCAGAAAGTCCCAACTTGGGTCTGGAGACTATTCTCCCTAAACCTCCGCTAAGAGCAATAAACATATTATCAGAAAACACTCTATCAGCAAATTTATCTTGGTTTTTACGGATTTCCCGTTCAACCGTATTATATATTATACCGACACTCAAAGAACCTAAAGCATCCAATTTCGACACAGTCTTCCCTCCGGCTAAGCGATTTGTATAAAATGACATACGAGGCTCAACGTAAAAGTCTATATCTTTTGTCAGGCGAAGATTTCCTTGTAAACCAATTCCTGCACCCGGAACAATCGCCGTCTTATCCATGCTTTTCTTTGCATAAATCCCTTCTATTCCTGCAACCCCGACAACTTCAAATAAACGATTCCGGTTGTATCCCCCGAAAGCCGTATTGAAATTCAACAAATAATCAGCTCTCAGTCCAACAGTCTTTAATCGATAATGCACTCCGTTCACAGGAGCTTTCCAATCTGAGAAACCTCCATCTGCTGAAAAACGAATTCCGGAAACCGGAGTTATCCATCCTCCTATTGCAACTTGCGCAGATGGGCCAAAAAAGTCGAAAATACCATTAGAAAACATTTGTCTCGAAATCAATGCACGAGTACCTACCCCTCCGGATATAAACATATTATTTCGGAAAGGACGAAAAAATGCTGTCGTAACACGTTTCTCGACAGGGATCATCTTATATGAAACCCCAAGCATTACAGATCCGAAAAGATCATATTTACGCCATGAAGACCTATCATCAATATTATCTCGATAGATTGACAACTCCGGCTCGATAAACAAATCTACCAAAGGTGATAAATTGAACTTACCTTGAAACCCGCCACTTAGTCCCCACACATGGCGATAACTTGCATGACGAAACGCATTATGGTAACTAATACCCAAAATACCGACCAGTTCAAATAATCGATCCGGATTATATCGATTGGCAAATGCGCTCAAATTCATAAGATAATCCCAATTAACGCCGATAATTCCAGCTTTATTCCCAGTAAATCCATTATTAACAGACATATAACTGGCATCTAATCCTACACGAGAACCTATAACCGGAGTAAACCATTTGCCAACATAAAAAGAAGCCAAAGGACCGACATATATACCGGAAGCTTCACGACTCAGCTTCATATTAGCCCCTAAACCTCCTGATATGAACATATGGTCAGAAAAACGTCCGGACTCGAACTTCTCGGCTTTACGTCGCTTCTGCAAAGTATAATCCAATCCATTAATCTGAGCTTGAGTAAATCCTGATACAAAAAACAGACTCAGAACAAACAACCAGAAATATCTCGATGATGACATAGCAATATTACTTTCAATCTTTTATTTACGTTCTTTATCACAATAAATCCATCACATCCGCATCCACTTTGGCCACATCTCTTAAGGACGGATCTAATTCAAAAGCCTTTTCTATGTGATTGATCGCATCCATTACTTTATCTAACCGATTGGCCGCTATTGCCTTAACATACTCTGATCGGGCTGTTTCAGGTAAATTCTGAGCCTTTTCCCAAGCCTCGTCATTACGTTTCAATGCTAATAACAACACCACCTCGTTAATGCCACCTTCTTGTCCGAAAGTTGCCAGTGCTTCTTCATAATTGCCGTTTAACGCACGAGTTACAGACTTTAAATATTCCGAAGAAACTCCGTCTGGAATCAAAGAAACGACAGAATCAGCTTTTTCATATTTCCAATTGCTCAACAATGCTACAGCCTGATTGGTTAAGACCTCTTCAGGAGCATCTTTACTAATAAATGATTCTAAAATAGAATCATCGGGTCTACCTTGATTTATATAAAGAGCCGAAAGATTATTCGCCGCTAACATAAATTTAGGATAAACTTCAAGAGCTTGTTTATAAATCGTTTCTTTCTCTTCATCCGACTCAGCGATTTCAAACATCCGCCAAAATTCATGACGTGACAACTGCTTATAATCTTTAAGATAAAGTTCTTTGATCTCTGCATCTGTGAGAAAACGATATATCGAATAATCAAAATTATACTCTACCCGTCTCATTAAAGGCAAATAGTGCGGTACGATTACACTTCTATAATAAGGGAGTCTGATTATTGCCCGCCATTGTTTATCCGGACTATCGGGATATTTATTTACGATATTTTGTAAATCTTGAGCCTGCCCGAAAAGAGAATCTCGTCTCATCATTTCGATTGCAGTCTGCCAAGTTTCAACCTTCGAACCTGTCTGAATTTTCAAAAAATCCAGAGTCTCTTTATTCAAATGCGATAAAATACGATTTACTGCCAAATCCATACGTTTTTTAGCCAAAACAAGGTTTTTATCATGAGGCCCTTCCGGAGAAGAAACACCCAAGATAGAAAAAGTCTGCAATTTTGCATCCGGATTAGTTTCTATAGAAGACAACCGTTCCCTCAATTTTGCCAATTCCGATGCATTTTTCGGATCTCTATCATTGATATCCGCCTTACCGGGTAAAAAGGAAAGTTCTACTTCCCCTCTGTCATTACGCAACTGTAATTCGGGTTTCGGGAAATAGCGTTCATCCGTAATGTCCTTCGCTTTCAATTTATATTCAAAAAAACGTAAAGGATTAACAAGTCCCCGAGCTATCTGAAAACTATCCGTAAATAAAATCCGGTTATAATTTTCAAGAGACAATCGAATATCGGCACGAAAATCTTCTTTAAGATTTTCGATATAGGCAGAATCATGATATGCAACCAATTCTCCGTTCTTAGTCATTTCACTCTTACGTATATAAGGCTCTAAAGGATCGTTTTTCAGATCAAACTCATACATACGTTCCTGCGTAAGCGTATATTCTCGCCCATCTGTCACCACAGGTTTTAACAAAACACCCTTTTTACGAGTAATATTATATAATGTCGGTTGAACGATAAGTCGGGTATTGCTGGAGAACATCTCCGCAGGTACTTTAAAACGAGTTCTTAAATGAAAATAATTTCCGACAACCTCGATCTCGGAAGGCTCGAAAATAACCTTATTCTTAATTTTTGCAACGACCGAAACTTCTTGTATTTTTACCGCAGTAGAAACCAAAACAACATCAATTATCTGGCGTCCTTTTACCTTTATATCTTGCCCGTCATATCCAAGGCATGTAAAATTCAAAATGCCGTTTACCGGTACAATAACAGAATACTTACCATCTTCATCCGTCAAACCGACCACCTTTTTCGTTTCTTTATTTATAATAGTAACCCCCGCCAAACGCTCTTCATTATTGCCCCTGACAACTCCTGCCACACGTAAATTTTGAGCAATAATATCAACTCCCGAAAGTAGGAAGATCAAAGCAGATAAAAAACATATCTGTATAAAACTTTTCATCGTGTACACTTAATTATATTTTACCACAAATACACTGTATTATCAACACAAAATATATAAAATCAGCGCAGTATATAAACAAAAGAGAGAGCTAACTTCACAGGGACAAGCGCCCATCCCCTATCATTGACAGATAAAGGTCGAGGTTCTGTATTAGGATATTTATATTGACGGTAACGAAGAGCTCCTATCCCTACCGATGCTTCAAAATTCCAATGTTTATTGATCACTACTGCATAACCGTATGTCACACCTGCAGCGACAGCGTCTCCGTAATAGTATTTACGTTTCAGCAATGCATCGTAGCTGGTATAAAAAGCTGTAGCTCCTAAATAGTGCCGGGACATAGGTCTACCGAACCAATACCTTAATTCAGGTTGTACTAAAACATGCTTCAAATCTAAAGATGAACCGGGAAACCAAACGTTAAATGAAGCTGAAAGATCTAACGATAAATGATTACTTAATACAAATTCAGCACCTAAATTCGGAGAAACAGTCGCCCATTGTACTAAATTGGTCTTCAACGCCAATTTTTGTGCATATCCATTGATTGAAAACAAACAAAGTAAAATAAAACAAATTTTACGGCAATGTACAATTTTCGCTTTCAAAGAAATAAATTTAAATAAAGAATTTCACACCTAAAACTATACACACGACAATAAATTATCTTTTTATTTTAGTAACTTATTGTCAAAAAATCATGGCAAAAATACAT